>NZ_JBFUGK010000023.1:0-88348 GCF_056402935.1 Polaromonas sp. P3_B1 | reverse complement strand
GAGCACGACCAACAGCAATGTCACCTCGCTGTCCACATCGACTTCCACGGGTTTGAGCACCGCCGACAGCCGGATCACGTCGCTGTCCACTTCGACATCGAGCGGCCTCAGCACGACGAACAGCAATGTCACTTCGCTGTCGACCTCAACATCCACCGGCTTGAGCACGGCCAGCAGCGGCATCGCATCCCTTTCCACCGGCTTGAGCACCACGGACAGCAACGTCACATCGCTGTCCACGTCGACCTCTACAGGCTTGAGCACCGCCGACAGCAGAACCACTTCGCTTTCGACCTCGACATCGACCGGCCTGAGCACCGCCAGCAGCGGCATTGCATCCCTGTCGACTTCGGCCAGTTCGCTGTCTACCGGCCTGAGCACGACCAACAGCAACGTCACCTCGCTGTCCACATCGACTTCCACGGGTTTGAGCACCGCCGACAGCCGGATCACGTCGCTGTCCACTTCGACATCGAGCGGCCTCAGCACGACGAACAGCAATGTCACTTCGCTGTCGACCTCAACATCCACCGGCTTGAGCACGGCCAGCAGCGGCATCGCATCCCTTTCCACCGGCTTGAGCACCACGGACAG
This sequence comes from Polaromonas sp. P3_B1, assembly GCF_056402935.1. Classification (NCBI taxonomy): domain Bacteria; kingdom Pseudomonadati; phylum Pseudomonadota; class Betaproteobacteria; order Burkholderiales; family Comamonadaceae; genus Polaromonas; species Polaromonas sp. P3_B1. Next base: position 87,754 of record NZ_JBFUGK010000023.1, on the reverse strand, counting down.
CAACGTGACCTCGCTGTCGACATCGACCAGTTCGCTGTCTACCGGCCTGAGCACGACAAACAGCAGTCTGGCCTCGTTGTCGACATCGACCTCCACGGGCCTGAGCACCGCCACCAGCGGCATCGGCTCGCTCTCCACCGGCCTGAGCACCACCGACAGCAACGTCGCATCCCTGTCGACGGGCTTCAGCTCCGTGTCCACGGGTTTCAGTTCCCTCTCGACCGGCTTCAGCTCGCTGTCCACCGGCCTCAGCACCACCGACAGCAACCTGGCGGCGCTGTCGACATCCGCCTCGACCGGCATCGGGTCGCTGTCCACGTCAGCCTCGACGGGCCTGAGCACCTCGGCCAGCCGGATCACCTCGCTGTCGACTTCCACCTCGACGGGCTTCAGTTCGCTGTCCACGGGCCTGAGCACCACCGACAGCAATGTCGCATCGCTGTCCACCGGCTTTGGCTCCATCTCTACGGGGTTCAGCTCGATCTCCACCGGGTTCAGTTCGCTGTCGACGTCGGCATCGACCGGTTTCAGCTCCCTCTCAACGGGCTTCAGCTCGATCTCGACAGGCTTTAGCTCGCTGTCGACTTCCACGTCAACCGGCTTCAGTTCGCTGTCCACCGGCCTGAGCACCACCGACAGCAATGTTGCATCGCTGTCCACGGGATTCAACACGGTGTCCACGGGCTTCAGCTCAATCTCGACAGGCTTCAGCTCGATCTCGACGGGATTCAACTCTTTGTCCACCTCCGCATCAACAGGCTTCAGTTCACTGTCCACCGGCCTGAGCGGCACAAACAGCAATGTCGCCTCGCTGTCGACCTCCACCTCGACCGGTGTGAGCTCCCTGTCCACGGCCATCGACTCGCTGTCGACCTCGGGCTCCACCAGCACCAGTTCGCTGTCGACGGGCGTGAGTTCGCTGTCCACGGGCCTGGACTCCCTGTCGACCTCGACCTCCACGGGCATCAGTTCGCTGTCGACCGGCTTCGGCTCCCTGTCCACCGGGTTTGGATCGCTGTCCACCGGCTTTATCTCGCTGTCGACCAGCGTGGGCTCCCTCTCGACAGGCATCAGCACCACCAACAGCAATGTCGCGGTGCTGTCCACCTCGGCCTCGACCGGCATCAGTTCGCTGTCGACCGCCATCGACGGGCTGTCCACCTCGACCTCCACCAGCGCCAGTTCGCTGTCCACGGGCCTGAGCACCACCAACAGCAACGTCACGTCGCTGTCCACCTCGACCTCCACCGGTGTGAGCTCGCTGTCGACGGGCGTGAGTTCCCTGTCCACCGGCGTCAGCTCGCTCTCGACCGGTGTCAGTTCCCTGTCCACCGGTATCAGCTCCCTGTCGACCTCCGCCTCGACGGGCATCAGTTCGCTGTCGACGGGGGTGAGTTCCTTGTCGACCGGGGTCAGTTCGCTGTCGACCTCCACCTCGACAGGCATCAGTTCCCTGTCGACCAGCATTGATTCGCTGTCGACTTCGACCTCCACCGGCATCAGCTCGCTGTCCACCGGTGTGAGTTCCCTGTCCACGGGCGTCAGCTCGCTGTCCACGGGCCTGAGCACCACGAACAGCAACGTCGCCTCGCTGTCGACCTCGACGTCCACAGGCATCAGTTCGCTGTCGACAGGGCTCAATTCGCTGTCCACCTCGACCTCGACCGGGTTCAGCTCGCTGTCGACAGGCTTCAGTTCTGTCTCCACCGGGCTGAGCACCGTCAACAGCACGGTGACTTCGCTGTCGACCTCGGTTTCCACGGGCACCAGTTCGCTGTCGACGGGCTTGAGCACCACCAACAGCAACGTCACCTCGCTGTCCACGTCCGCCTCCACCGGCCTCAGCTCCCTGTCCACCTCGACCTCCACCGGCCTGAGCACCGCCAACAGCGGCATCATCTCGCTGTCCACAGGTCTGAGCGGCCTCAGCAACGGCGTGACTTCACTGTCCACGGGCCTGAGCACCGCCAACAACGGCATTGCCTCGCTGTCCACCGGGCTGTCGAGCGCGACCTCGGGCACCGCGGCCCTGGCTTCGCTGGTCAACGCGGCGAATTCAGCGGCGGCCAACGGCGGCGCTCTCATAGGCTCCACCGCGGGCGGCGCCGCCGGCGCCGGGTTGCTCACGCAGGGCAACTCCTTTAACGGCACGACGCTGCAGACCGTGGCCTCACCTTCCGATTGCACGGTGGCCAACGGCGCGGACACCACGGCCACGGGCCTGTGCGCCAGCGCCGGCACCCGTGCCGGGGTGAACGGCGCCACGGCCACAACGGTCGCCACCGGCGCCACCGCCTACGGMTCGCAATCGCTGGCCCAGGACAAGAACACCACCGCCATCGGCTTCCGCGCGACGGCCACCTACGAGGGCTCCGTCGCCATCGGCTTCCAGGCCAGGGCGATTGCCGACCCGGCCACCGCGGTGGGATCCAACTCGCTGGCCTCGGGCAATGACTCGGTGGCCCTGGGCGCCAGCGCCGAAGCCACCGCAACCCGCGCCGTGGCGCTGGGCGCCTTCTCGGTCGCGGACCAGCCCAACACCGTGTCGGTGGGCTCGCCCGGCAATGAGCGCCGCATCACCAACGTGGCCCCCGGCGTCTACGCCACGGACGCGGTCAACGTCGGCCAGCTCAACGACGTGCGGCGTGTCGCTTATTCCGGCATCGCGATGAGCATGGCCATGGCCGCCACCTACATGCCCAACCTTGAAGGCGGCGAAAAAGCCCTGGGCATAGGCGTGGGCAATTACAAGGGCTACGGCGCGCTGGGCCTGAACTTCAAGGCCCTCAACAACGACGGCAAGAGCGCCTGGGGCTTCGGCGTCTCGACCACCGGCAAGGAGTGGGGCATGAACTTCGGCGCAAGCTGGAAATGGCGTTAAGTAGAATGGCCTGAGCGCCTTAAACCGTCAGATGGAGCCCCCCGGCTCCCGGTGAGCGCCGCGCGGCCCCCTCAGGGCCCCCGGCGCTCATTGCTTTGGGAGAGACAACAAGCATGCGTATCGGTATCTCGGTCCTCACACACGCCGGCCAGAACATCTGGGAAAACGGGCTGGGGCAGAACGTCATCTTCCTGGCCCAGTCCTTCCAGAAGCTGCCCTTTGTGCAGTCCGTCGTGCTGCTCAACGGCGGAGACCAGAGCACCATGCCGCCGCAGGTCAACCTGGATGCGCTGGGCCTGCGCATGATGTCCGCGCACGAAGCCACCGACCACATCGACCTGGCCATCGAGATGGCCGGCGCGCTGGACGTCAAATGGCTGGACTACCTGCGGGCCCAGGGCAAAAAAGTGGTCTGGTACTGCGCCGGCCAGCCCTACGTCGGCCTGATCGAGCCCAGCGTGTTTGAACGCCCGGGCTTCTTCAGCCGGGCCGATCGATGCGACGAAATCTGGATCCTGCCCAAGGACTTTGCCGCGTTCGCGCCCATGCTGCGCGCCCTGCACCGCTGCCCGGTGCATGAGGTGCCCTATATCTGGTCGCCGCAGTTCCTGGACGCGCGCGCCCGGGAGCTGGAAAAAGAAGGCTATTCCTTCGGCTACAAGCCGCGTGCGCCGGGCGCGGGCCTGCGCGTGGCGATCTTCGAGCCCAATGTGTCGGTCGTCAAATGCACCAACATTCCCATGCTGATCTGCGACGAGGCCTACCGCGCGCAACCCGCACAAGTGGATTTCATGCACGTGCTCAACACCCTGCACCTGAAGGACCACCCCACGCTGCTCTACCTGGCCAACTCGCTCAACCTGGTCAAGCAGCACAAGGCGATCTTCCAGGGCCGCCACGACTTTGCCGGCTACATGGTCCAGCATGCCGACGCCGTGGTGTCGCACCAGTGGCAAAACGACCAGAACTACAACTACCTGGACGCCCTGCACGGCAACTACCCGCTGATCCACAACTCGCCCTGGCTGCGCGACGCCGGGTATTCCGACTACTACTACCCTGACTTCAACACGGTGGAAGGCGGCGCCAGGCTGCTGCTGGCCGCCAGCGGGCACGACAGTCGCCTTGAGCACCACCGCAAGCAGGCCCAGCGGGTGATCGCCGGCGTGGATCCCTTCGCGCACGGCAACCTGCAAAGCCTGGCGCGCAGGCTGCAATCGCTTTTCCGCAACGCGGCGGGCGCGGGAGCCGCGGCATGAGCAAATCCAAGGCAAGCGTGGCCGACCGCCTGCGCGTCGGCGTTTCCATTTATGTGCGCAAGGGCGAACAGTCGCTCTGGGAAAACGGCATCTACCAGAACTGCCTGTTTCTGGTGATGCTGCTGCTGAAGGCGCCGAATGTGGCCGAAACCTACCTGGTCAGCGGGGGCGGAGACGGCGACGCGGCCGACGCCCAGCGCTTCATGGCCGATTCGCCCGTGCCCATCATCGACATGGCGGCCGCTTCCGACAAGCTCGACGTGATGATAGAGATGAGCGCGCAGCTCAGCCGCGACTGGGCCGTGAGCTTTCGCGAACGTGGCGGAAAAATCGTGACCATGCGCGTCGGCAACGACTACGTCATCGACATCGAGCGCATGATCTTCAACAAGCAGCACGGCTTGCTGATCGCCGGAACGCCCTACGACGAAATCTGGACGCTGGCCGAGTACGAACGCAGCTGCATGCACTACTTCGGCAGCGCGATGCGCGCGCCGGTGCGGCTGATGCAGCACCTCTGGAGCCCCGGCGTGATCGACCGCGCGGCGGCGACCCTTCCCAACGGCGAGACCTTCGGCTACAAACCGGGCCGCAAGAAGTGGCGGCTGGGTATCTTCGAGCCCAACATCTGCATGGTCAAGACCAGCCACCTGCCGATGCTGCTGATCGACATGGCGCACCGGGCCAATCCGCGCGCCATCGAGTTGATGCGGGTCTACAACAGCTACCACATGAAGGACCACGTCACCTTCGTCGGCTTCGCCAACAGCCTGGACATCGTCAGGCACGGCCTGGCCGTCTTCGAAGGCCGCTTTCCGGTCTACCAGTGCCTGTCGTCGCAGGTCGATGCCGTCGTCTGCCACCAGTGGGAGAACGGTCAGAACTACCTCTACTACGAGGCCCTTTACGGCGGCTACCCGCTGGTCCACAACTCCACCTTCATCGGGGATTGCGGCTACTTCTACCCCGGCTTCGACTGCGAGGAAGGCGGCCTGGCGCTGCTGCAGGCTTTTTCCCAGCACGACGCGGACCTGGCGAACTACCGGGAGCGCGCGCGCACCTTTTTGCGCACCCTGGCCCCCGAGAACGAAAACAACGTCCGTGCCTACAATGAGGCGCTGGTCAATCTGTACCGCGCAGGCCCACCGTGATGACCAAGACCCTCCACCCCGTTTCGCTTTTGCGGCAGCACGTGTATGCGCTGCTGGCCGCCGCCATGGTGTGCGCCCAGGCTGTCCCTGCCCATGCGCAGGTGACGCCGCAGCGCCCGCCCGCGGGCCCGGTGTTGCCGGCACCCGCCGCCGGCGTTCCGCTGGACGCACTGACGGCGGCCGCCACCAATGTGGGCGTGCGGCGCTGCCTGCCGGCCATCACCCGCCTGTCCTCGCTGACCGTCAGCGGCAGCACGGGCAACGACGTGCTGGTCGACTGGGACCGCAAGAACCCCGACGGCGGCCCCTTCTTCTCCCTCAGCGGCGTCGAGTACAAAAACGCGTCCCTGGCCTTTTCCCTGACGGCGGTGCCGGACGCGGCGGGCGGCTGCTCGATCGCGGCCGAGCGCATCTCGGTCGCGCCCTTTGCCTGCAAAAGCATTGCGCAGCAGGAGCTGGGCGGCTACCAGGCCACGCAGTTGCTGGCCACCTTCACCGTCTACGTCGACCCGCGCGACCCGGGGGCCTCGGTGACGTTGATCGATTCGCCGCCCGGCTGCCTCATCATCCGCCGCCATGTCGAGTACGACTGGAAAGACCCGGCCCAGAGAGCGCCGAGGCGATAACGCCGGGGCATACGGACATGGCTGCCCTGCGCATAGGCATCACCATAGGCCTTCGGTCTCCCGATGAAAGCCTGTGGGTCAACGGCATCAAGCAGAACGCGCTGAACCTGGCCTGCGTGCTGAAGGCCTCGCCGCTGGGCCACCGCGTGCAGCTGGTCAACACCACCGACGTGCCCATCACCGGCCAGTTGCCCTGGGACCTCAATACCTTCCCCGTCGTCACGCTGGAGGCCGCTATGAACGACCTCGACGTGCTGATCGAACTCGGCGGCGGCATCAGCGAAGCCCATTCCCTGCAACTGAAGGCGGCCGGCACGCGGCTGGTCAGCTACTGCTGCGGCAGCGAGTATGTGGTGGTGCTGGAGTCCATCCTGTTCGGCCGGCCGCTGTGGCCGGGCGGTGTTTACATGAACCGCCACTATGACGAGATCTGGGTGATTCCCCAGGTGGCCAACAACTCGCTGTCCTTTATCCAGACCCTGAGGCGCTGCCCGGCCAAGGTGGTGCCCTTTGTCTGGGACCCGCGCTGGCTGGAGTCCAGCGTGGCGGCGTTGCCCCACGGCGCCCGCTACCAGCCGGGCCGCCCAGCCAAGCGCCTGGCGGTCATGGAACCGAATATGGATGTGGTCAAGGCCTGCATCTATCCCATCCTGATCGCCGAAGAGGCCTTTCGCGCGCAGCCTGAGCGCATTGAATTCCTCAACGTGTGCAGCGCCAAGCACCTGGCCGAACAAAGCCGCGAGTTCCAGTTGCTGATGTTCCAGCTCGACATCGTCAATGCCGGCAAGGCCACCTTCCTGGGCCGCTACGACACGGCAAACTTCCTGGGTGAACACGCCGATGTGGTGGTCTCCAACCAGTGGGACAACCCGCTCAATTATTTCTACTTCGACGTCTGCTGGCTGGGTTACCCACTGGTGCACAACGCCGGCATGTGCAAGGAATTAGGCTACTACTACGAAGGCAACGACGTGCAAGCGGGCGCGCACCAGTTGCTGCAGGTGCTGGAGCGGCATGACGACGCGGCCACCGAATATGCCGCACGGCAACGCGAGCTGCTGCGGGTGCACACGGCCGCCAACCCCGAGCTGGTGGCCCGCTACGACGAACTGCTGGCCGGGCTTTTGACCGGCTGAGGGCGCAACCATGGCCCCCTCAAACCCCGGTCTGCGCATAGGCATCACCATCGGCCTGCACCAGGAGGCCGAGACGCTGTGGAACAACGGCATCAAACAAAACGCGGTGTTCCTGGCCGAGGCCCTCAAGGGCTCCAGGCTGGTGGGCTCGGTGCGGCTGGTCAACACCACCGCCGTGCGCATCACGGCGGCCCTGCCCTGGGACCAGCGGCGCTGGCCCACGGTTGCTTTTGAAGACGCCAAGGATTCGCTCGATGTGCTGATAGAACTCGGCGGCCAGGTCAGCGCGGAGCAAACCGACTACCTCAAGCGGCGCGGAACGCGCCTGGTGTCCTACTGCTGCGGCTTTGAGTATGTGCACACCATGGAGTCCATCCTCTTCGGCAGGCCGCTGTGGGGCTATGACCTTTTTATCAACCAGCGTTATGACGACCTCTGGGTGATCCCGCAGGTGGCGCCCATCAGCCAGCATTATTTTTCAACGCTGCGGCGCAGGCCGGCCACCGTCGTGCCCTTTGTCTGGGACCCGGTGTTCATCGAAGAACGCAGCCAGGCCCTGCCGGACGCGGGGCGCTACCACCCGCGGCACGGCCCGCGCCGGCTCAGCGTGATGGAACAAAACCTGGACGTGGTGAAGTTTTGCCTCTACCCCATCCTGATCGCCGAAGAAGCGTACCGGCGCAGGCCCGAGGCGATTGCCTGGCTGCACGTCACCAATGCCTCGCGCCTGGCGCATGAAAGCAAGGAATTTGTCGCGCTCATGAACCAGCTCGACATCGTGCGCCAGCACAAGGCCTCTTTCCTGGGCGTGTATGAAACACCGGCCTTCCTCAGCGAGATGAGCGACGTCGTGATCTCGCACCAGTGGGAAAACGCGCTCAATTACTTTTACCTCGAGGTCTGCTGGCAGGGCTATCCGCTGGTGCACAACGCCCACCTGTGCGCCGACCTGGGTTACTACTACGAAGGCAATGATGTTGAGGCCGGCTGCGCGCGCCTGCTGGAGGTGTTCGACAAGCATGACGAGCAGGCAGGCGCCTATGCGGCGAGGCAACGCGAGCTGATCGCGCGCTACCTGCCGGGCAATGCGGAAGTGGTATCGCGCTACGAGGCGCTGCTGCAGCGCGTGATGGCTACGCCGCCGAGCTAGGTTTGCATCGTCACGGCGGAAATAAAAATGCCCTCGCAAAGAGGGCATTTTTTGGAAAGAACGGAATCGTCTACCCTCAGGCAACTTCCCTGGCCGTGATCTGGTACTTGAAATCATCCGGCGCGTAGGAATCAAAACGCCCCGCCGTGTTCTCGCCGATGGGRTACATAAAGAAACCGAGCTTCTCGCCGGCCGACTTCGGCAGGGCCAGGTCGTGCGCCGTGTTGTAGGCCATCCAGTTGCCTTCCCAGCCGCCGAACAGCGCCTTGTTCACGGGCGCCACCACCGGGTCGGTGGTGGTCTTGATCCAGTCCGCCGTTTCCAGGCGCATCACCTTGGCCACGTCGGCCGGGTCCATCGCCACCCAGCCGTGGCCCTTGAGGTAGACCTCCGAGCGGCAMTGCTGGGCGCCCTTGAGGCTGGCCGGGTTGCCCGAAAGCTCCTTGTAGCCGAAGGCCGAGGGCACCAGGCGTATGCCGTAGACGTCGCGCGCCGGCAGGCCCACCGAGCGGCACAGGCCGACAAACAGCGCATTGAGGTCGGCGCACTTGCCGCCCAGATTGCCGGTTTCCAGCATGGTCTTGATGTCGCCCTCGCCGCAGCCGCGCACCTTGGGTTCGCGGTAGGTGTTGGCGACGATCCAGTCATAGAGCTTTTGCGCTTTTTCAACATCGGTCTTCGCGCCCTGGGTGGCCGCCAACGCGGTCTTGCGCACGATGCCGTCGGTCGGGATCAGCGTGGTCGGGCGCGTGAAATAGCGCAGCGTGTCGGCGCTTTCGGCCGCGGCGGTTTTCTGCGACCAGTCGATGGCGCGGCCCTGGGTCTGCACACGGCTGGTGAGTTCCACAAAGGGTTTGGCTTCGGTGGCCGGGAATTCAACGAAAAGCATCTTCGCGCCGTCGCGGCCGTCCTGCGCCAGCTGCGTGCTGCCATTGCTTGAGAAACTGTTGCCCAGCGAATGCTGGTAGTCGCTGTTGACCGAGGGGATGGGCAACCAGACCTTGGTCACGCCCTGCGGCTTGAGGATGTCCACGCGCGTGGTCACGTCAAAAGTACGCCAGGCGCCGCTTTGGGGGGCGAAGTGTTTGCGGCTGGGCGCCGGGGAAGTCTGGGCGTAATGGAGGGTGGGCAGCGAGGCAGCCATGGCGGCGGCGGCGGTGTTTTTCAGAAAGGTACGGCGTACGGTGGTCATAAAGGCTCCGGGGTGAGGGCGACGTGCACCGCGGCAGGTAAAGATGCCCCGGGATGTCAGGCGCCATTATCGCCGCCGGCCCGCGCTGACCAGGCGCGCGAGCCAGGCACCCTCAGGGCTTGAGCAGGCCGGCGATCAGCTTTTCAGCCGCGGGCCCAGTCCAGTCGACTTCGCCCTTGACACGCAGGCGCGGCCGGCCGGCCACATCCATCATCAAGGTTGTCGGGAAAACTTTCACGCCCCAGGCTCGCGCCGCCTTGCCGTCCTGGTCCAGCAGCACCGGCAGTGTGACGCCTGTCGTTTTGGCGAACTGCAGGGCGCGCGCAGCCGGCTCCTTGAAGTTGACGGCCAGCACCAATAGCTTCTCCGGCCCGTAAAAATCGGCGACCTGTTGCAGCGTCGGCATCTCGGCACGGCAGGGTTCGCACCAGCTGGCCCAGAAATTCAGCATGACGGCGCGGCCGTGCAGGTCTGCCGGGCGCCATGTCTTTCCGTGGGTATCGACCAGCGCGAAGGTAGACACCGGACCGGACCAGGGAGTCACCTCATAGGCTGGGCCGCTCAGCCCCTGCGACCTGGACGGAAGCACGGCGGCAGCTGAGCCTGCGGCAAGGGCCTGCTGCAGGAAATGGCGGCGGGAAGGGGATTGAATGGGCATGGGAAGAACGGAGGCTGCCTGCATTTTAAGGAAGCGATAGCATCGCTTGATAGCATGCCTGCATACGCCAGCCGGCGTCTTCAACACAATCCATCTCATCACAGGAAACCCATGAACATCGTTATCCGCGACGCGCAAGCGCGCGACGCCGCGCAGATCCACGCCTTCATCGTCGAGCTGGCCATCTACGAAAAAGCGGAGCATGAGGTCATCGCGAGCGTCGCGGACATCGAGCGCAGCCTGTTTGAGCCCGGCTCACCCGCCCGCGGCCTGATTTGCGAGATGGACGGCCGGCCGGTGGGCTTTGCGGTGTACTTCCTCAGCTACTCCACCTGGCTGGGCCGCAAAGGCCTGTACCTGGAGGATTTATACGTATCGCCCCAACACCGGGGCAGCGGCGCCGGCAAGCGGCTGTTGCGCCACCTGGCCCGGCTGGCGTTTGACAGCGGCTGCGGGCGCTTCGAATGGAGCGTGCTGGACTGGAACGAACCGGCCATCCAGTTCTACCAGTCGCTGGGGGCGAAGCCGCAGGCCGAATGGGTTCGCTACCGCATGGCCGGTGAAACCCTGCGGCAGTTTGCGCAGGGAGGTGAGCCGGCCGGCCAGGAGGCGCCGGCCTTGTAGCTTGCCCGGGCAGGATGCCGCGTCTTTTTGTAAGAAACGGCAGTTTGAACAGACCAAGTGTCACGGAAAGCTCGGGCGCAGTTGAAACGCCGCGGCGGCGTTCAGTTCACCGGCGAACCCTATATAGGACAGCATTTGGCCGGCGCCGCTTGCACCCAAAGCGATTCAGTCCTACAAAGGCGTCTGGCTAACTGCTTTCAAATCTGTCGATACAACCTAACTGGCTGATCCAACGTGAACCTGCCCCTCCAATTCCCCGGCCTGGCTGAGGCCTTGCCAACGGCTTCGCCGCAGTTCATCAACCTCTACAACGATACGCAGCCCGGCCAGAGCCAGACTGCGGCGCAGGAGCTGGAAGAGGGTTTGCTCGAACCCTCGGCCGCCATCAGCCCCAAATTCTTTTACAACGAGCTGGGCTCCAGGCTTTTCGAGGCCATCACGGGACTGCGGGAGTACTACCCTACCCGCACCGAGGCCGCGATTTTCGAGGCATCCTATCCGCAGATCGCGGCTACGCTGCGCGGCAGCGGTATCGACAACGGCTGCCTGATCGACCTGGGCGCCGGCAATTGCGCCAAAGCCGCAGCGCTGATTCCGCATCTTCAGCCGCGGCAGTATGTGCCGGTCGATATCTCCGTCGATTTTTTGCGCGATGCGGCCGAACAGGTGCAAAACAGCTTCCCCGCGCTCGATATCGTCGGCCTGGGAATGGACTTCTCCTCCGGCCTGGTTCTGCCCCGCGAAGTGCAACAGCACGAGCGCGTGTTTTTCTATCCCGGCTCCAGCCTGGGCAACTTCCATCCGGCGCAGGCCCTGCAGTTCTTGCGGCACATCGCCGACCCGGCGCAGGGCAAGGCCCGCGGCCTGCTGCTGGGCATAGACCTGGTCAAAGACACAGCGCGCCTGGAGGCTGCCTACGACGACGCCCTGGGCGTGACCGCCGCTTTCAACAAAAACCTGCTGCTCAACATCAATGAATTGCTGGGCTCCGACTTCGACTTGCGGCAATGGCGCCACGTGGCCTTGTTCAACGCCGAGCAATCGCGCATTGAGATGCACCTCGAAGCCCTGTCGGACCTCACCGTGCGCTGGCCCGGGCATGCACGGCGCTTTGATGCCGGCGAACGCATCCACACGGAGTGCTCTTACAAGTACACGGTGGAAAGCATGACGGCGCTGCTGCGGCAAGCAGGCTTCAGCCAGATCAAGCACTGGACCGACCCGAACCAGTGGTTCGCGGTGTTCTGGGCCGGCGTCTAAGAAACCGTTAGTGCAAAGAAAAAGGCCGGTGCCCTTGCGGACACCGGCCTTGCTATTTTCGAATTGCCGTTTTCAGCCTCGAACAGAGCCGCGCTCAGGCGCGTTCAGTCACCCAGCCCTGCACCGACTTGAGCGCGTCACCGAGCTTGGACGCATCGGTGCCGCCGGCCATGGCCATGTCGGCCTTGCCGCCGCCCTTGCCGCCCACTTGCTGGGCCACAAAGTTCACGAGTTCGCCGGCCTTGACCTTGCCCACGCTGTCGGCCGTCACGCCCGCGGCGATCTGCACCTTGTCGCCGTCGACCGCGGCCAGCACGATGACGGCTGTCTTGAGCTTGTCCTTGAGCTTGTCCATGGTGTCGCGCAGCGTCTTGGCGTCGGCGCCATCGAGCTTGGCGGCCAGCACCTTGAGGCCCTTGACGTCCACCGCCTGCGTGAGCAGCTCATCACCTTGCGAAGACGCCAGCTTGCCCTTGAGCGCGGCGATTTCTTTTTCCAGTGTCTTGACCTGGTCCAGCACCTGGCCGATGCGGCCTTGCAGCTCCGTGGGGCTGGCTTTCAGCGAACCGGCCGCGGCCTGCACCGTGGATTCCAGCGACTGCAAATAGGCCAGCGCGTTTTCGCCGGTCACGGCTTCGACGCGGCGAACACCGGCAGCCACACCGCTTTCGGCGACGATCTTGAACAGGCCGATGTCACCGGTGCGTTTGACGTGAACGCCGCCGCAGAGCTCCTTGCTGGAGCCAATCGTCAGCACACGCACGGTCTCGCCGTACTTTTCGCCGAACAGCATCATCGCGCCGGATTTCTGCGCATCCTCCATGGCCATCACGCTGGCGTCGGTCGCCACGTTGGAGAGGATTTCGGCATTGACACGGGCTTCGATCTCGCGGATCTGCGCGTCGGTGACGGGCGCGCCGTGCGCGAAGTCAAAGCGGGTGCGCTCGGCATTCACCAGGCTGCCCTTTTGCTGCACGTGTTCGCCCAGCACTTCGCGCAAGGCCTTGTGCATCAAATGGGTGGCGCTGTGGTTGCGCACGGTGGCGGCGCGAAGTGCCGTGTTGACCTGCGCCGTCACGGTGTCGCCGACTTTCAGCGTGCCCTCTTCCTGCGTACCGTGGTGGCCGAACACGTCGGCCTTGATCTTGAGCGTGTCGTCCACGGTGAAGGTGGAGCCGGCTGCCGTGAGACGGCCCTGGTCGCCGACCTGGCCGCCGCTCTCGGCGTAAAACGGGGTCGTGCTCAGCACCACCACGCCGCTTTGCCCGGCATTGAGGGCCTGCACAGCCACACCGTCGGCATACAGGGCCACCACCTTGGCGGGTTCTTCGAGCAGCTCGTAGCCGGTGAAGGCATGCCCCTCGCCGCTGTATTCAAGCGCGCGGTCCATCTTGAACTTGCCGGCGGCACGCGCCTGGTTCTTCTGCTTGTCCATCGCGGCCTTGAAGCCGGCCTCATCGACCTGGACATCGCGCTCGCGGCAAACGTCGTTGGTCAAGTCCAGCGGGAAGCCGTAGGTGTCGTGCAGCTTGAAGGCCACCTCGCCCGGCAGCACCTTGGCGCCACCAGCCAGCGCTGTGTCCAGGATGGTCATGCCGATTTCCAGCGTTTCAAAGAAGCGCTCTTCCTCGGCCTTGAGCACGGCGGTGATGCGGGCTTCGTCGGTCCTGAGCTTGGGGTAAGCGTCGCCCATCAGCCTGGCGAGGTCGGCCACCAGCTTGTGGAAGAAAGGCGTCTTCTTGCCCAGCTTGTAGCCGTGGCGGATCGCGCGGCGGATGATGCGGCGCTGCACATAACCGCGGCCTTCGTTGGACGGGTTGACGCCGTCGCTGACCAGGAAGGCGGTGGCGCGGATGTGGTCGGCGATCACACGCAGCGACTTGTTGCCCAGGTCCTTCTCGCCGGTTTCGCGCGCGGCGGCCTTGATCAACGCCTCAAAGATGTCGATTTCGTAATTGCTGTGAACGTGCTGCAGGATGGCGGCCAGGCGCTCCAGGCCCATGCCGGTGTCCACGCAGGGCGCGGGCAGCTTGGTGACGCTGCCGTCGGCCGCCATGTCGAACTGCATGAACACGTTGTTCCAGATTTCGATGAAGCGGTCGCCGTCTTCATCGGGGCTGCCGGGCGGGCCGCCGGGGATATGGTCGCCGTGGTCGTAGAAGATTTCGCTGCACGGGCCGCAGGGACCGGTGTCGGCCATCATCCAGAAGTTGTCGGACTTGTAGCGGCCGCCCTTGTTGTCGCCGATGCGGATCACGCGCTCGGGCGGCAGGCCGATTTCCTTGGTCCAGATGTCATAGGCCTCGTCGTCTTCCAGATACACCGTGGCCATCAGGCGCTCGGGCGGCAGCTTGTAGACCTCGGTCAGCAGCTCCCAGGCCCATTTGAGCGACTCGCGCTTGAAGTAGTCGCCGAAGCTCCAGTTGCCCAGCATCTCGAAGAAGGTGTGGTGGCGCGCGGTGTAGCCCACGTTTTCCAGGTCGTTGTGCTTGCCGCCGGCGCGCAGGCAGGCCTGGACAGATACCGCGCGGTTGTAGGGCCGCTTGTCGGTGCCCAGGAACACGTCCTTGAACTGCACCATGCCGGAGTTGGTGAACATCAGCGTCGGGTCGTTGCCCGGCACCAGCGAGCTGGAAGGCACCACGGTGTGGCCCTTGGACGCGAAGAAGTCGAGGAAGGTCTTGCGGATGTCGGCGACAGTAAAAGTGGGCTGGCTCATCTTGGATGTTGTGGTCTGGCAAGGTGGCCGGCCGCCGGCGTCAGGTCATGCCCACTGCGTCGAACCCACCTAAGCGCTTGATTTACTTGAACATTCGATTATAGGCGTGGGCCCCTTGGGCAGCCCCGGCACCAGGCCAAGCCCCGCGCAGGGCCGGCGCATCAAGGCGGTGCCCGGCGCACCGCCCCGGCGCCAGGGGGCAAGCCGCGCCGCCTGGCGGCCCCAAAACCAGGCATCCCAGCCCTCCTTTACCGCCAAATCCGCTGGCACACAAGCTGCTTAATACCCTATAAAGATAAAATAAATATCTTCTTAATATATTTATACAGACCTTTTCACACTTATCTTTAGGAGCACTCCCTTGAACAACCCCCGCTGGCAAGGCATTTTTCCCGCCGTTACCACCAAATTCCACGCCGACGAAAGCATTGACGCCGAAGGCACGGCGCGGCACATCGACTTCCAGATCCGCAACGGCATCCACGGCCTGGTGACCTGCGGCTCGCTGGGCGAGGCCAGCACGCTGTCGCTGGAAGAAAAGCTGCAGGTTGCCAAGATCGCCATCGACGCCAGCAAGGGCCGCATCCCGGTGCTGGCCAATGTGTCTGAGACCAGCACCCGCGAGGCGCTGCGCTATATCGCCGGCGCCAACCAGATCGGCGTGGACGGCTTTATGGTCATGCCCTCGGTGATCTACGTGGCCGACGCGCGCGAAGCCATGCTCAACGTGCGCACCATGGCCGAGGCCGCGCGCAAGCCGGTGATGATCTACAACAACCCGGTCGCCTACCGGGTGGACCTGAAGCCCGAGCACATGGCCGAGCTGGCCGACTGCGAATGGCTGGTCGCCATCAAGGAGAGCACCGACAACATCCGCCGCATCACCGACCTGCGCAACACGGTGGGTGACCGCTACCAGCTCTTCCTCGGCGTGGACGACCTGGCCTACGAAGGCCTGGCGCTGGGCTGCGACGGCCTGCTGGCCGGCGTGGGCTGCGCCTTCCCGCGCGAGACGGTTGCGCTGTACGACCTGATGAAGGCCGGCCAGTTCGCCGAAGCGCTCAAGCTCTACCAGTGGATGACGCCCATGCTGCACCTGGACGTCTCCACCAAGCTGGTGCAAAACCTCAAGCTCATCGACGCCCTGGTCGGCGTGGGCACCGAGCACATGCGCCGCCCCCGCCTGCCCTTGATTGGCGCCGAGCGCGAGTTCGTCGAAGGCATTGTCAAAAAAGCCCTGGCCACGCGGCCGGCGCAGTACCAGTCCCTTCCCTGAGCGAAGCGCCATGAAACCCGGCAGCGTGGAAATCCTGCTCGACGGCCTGCCGCTGCGCGTGCCGGCAGGCACCAGCGTGGCCGCCGCGCTGGCTTTTCGCGCACCGGGTTGCGCGCGCCTGTCCGTGTCCGGCGAGGCGCGCGCGCCTTTTTGCGGCATGGGCATCTGCCATGAGTGCCGGCTCAGCATAGACGGGCAGCGCCGCCTGGCCTGCCAGACCCTGTGCAGCGACGGCCTGCGCGTGGAAACCGGGCTTCAAGCTGGAGGACAGAATCCATGAACGCTCCCGACAAGCCCCCGCCCCCCGCACCCTCGTGCGAGCTGCTGATCGTCGGCGCGGGCCCGGCCGGCATGGCGGCCGCGCTGGCCGCCGCGCCCAGCGGCGCCCGCATCACGCTGCTGGACGACAACCCAATCCTCGGCGGCCAGATCTGGCGCGACGGCCCGGGGGCCCATTTGACGCCGCAGGCGCTGCGCATGCGCGAGGCGCTGGCACGCTGCGCTAACGTGCGCCTGCTCTGCGGCACGCGCGTGGTCAGCCTGGCCGGCGCCGGCGCGCTGCTGCTGGAAGACACCAAACAAGGCTGGGTTCAGCCTTATGACAAATTAATCCTGTGCACGGGCGCGCGCGAACTGCTGCTGCCCTTCCCCGGCTGGACGCTGCCCGGCGTCACAGGCGCCGGCGGTTTGCAGGCCCTGGTCAAGGCCGGCCTGCCGGTCGCGGGCGAACGCATCGTGATTGCCGGCAGCGGCCCGCTGCTGCTGGTGGCGGCCGACACGGCGCGGCGCGCCGGCGCAAAAGTTGTTCGCATCGCCGAGCAGGCCGGCCTGCCGGCCGTCGCGGGTTTTGCAGCGCAGTTGCTGCGCTGGCCGGGCAAGGCCACACAAGCCCTGGGCCTGGCCAGCGCGCGCTACCGCACAAGTACCTGCGTGGTCTCGGCGCAAGGCGAGGGCCGCGTTCAGTCCGCGCGCCTGCTGCATGCCGGCCGCGAGACCGAGATCGCCTGCGACCGCGTGGCCTGCGGTTTCGGCCTGGTGCCCAACACCGAGCTGGGCCAATTGCTGGGCTGCGCGCTGACGCCGGCGGGCAGCGGCGCACAGGCCCTGGCCGTTGACAGTCTGCAGGCAACCAGCGTGGCTGGTATTTACGCGGCTGGCGAATGCACAGGCGTGGGCGGCAGTGAGCGCGCGCTCGCGCAGGGCCGCATCGCCGGGCTCGCGGCCGTGGGGAACAGCGCCGCCGCGCAGCGCCACAACGCGGACCGCGCGCACTGGCAAGCCTTTGCCGCGCAGTTGCAGCGGCACTTCGCGCTGGCGCCCTCGCTCAAGACCCTGGCGCGGCCCGACACCCTGGTCTGCCGCTGCGAAGACGTGACGCAGGCCGCGCTGGCCGGCTGCGGCAGCTGGACCGAGGCCAAGCTGCACACGCGCTGCGGCATGGGCGCCTGCCAGGGCCGCGTCTGCGGCGCGGCGGCGCATTTTCTTTTCGGCTGGACGCCGCCCGCGCCCAGGCCGCCGCTGTCACCCGCGCGCATCGCCACGCTGGCAAGCCCGTCCACCCCTGACTGAAAGTACCCACCCATCACCATGCCACAGGACATCATTCTCGAAACACAGGGGCTGACCAAGGAGTTCCGCGGCTTTGTCGCCGTGCGGGGCGTCGCCCTGCGCGTGCGGCGCGGCAGCATCCACGCGCTGATAGGCCCGAACGGCGCCGGCAAAACCACGGTCTTCAACCTGCTGACCAAGTTCCACACGCCGACCGAGGGAAAAATCCTCTTTAACGGCGCCGACATCACGCAGGAAAAACCCGCGCAGACCGCGCGCCGCGGCATCGTGCGCTCCTTCCAGATCTCCGCCGTGTTCCCGCAGCTCTCGGTGCTGGACAACGTCAAGATCGCGTTGCAGCGCAAGCTCTGCGTGGAATACCACTTCTGGCAGTCGATCGCGGCCATGCGCAAGCTGGATGAGCCGGCCATGGCCCTGCTCGAGCAGGTGGACTTGGCCCGCTTTGCCGCGCTGCTCGCCGGCGACCTGCCCTATGGCCGCAAGCGCACGCTGGAGATCGCCACCACGCTGGCCCTGGACCCGGAACTGCTGCTGCTCGATGAGCCCACCCAAGGCATGGGCCACGAAGACGTGGACCGCATCAAACAACTGATCAAGCAGGTCTCCGCGCAGCGCACGGTGCTGATGGTGGAGCACAACATGAAGGTGGTGGCCGACATCAGCGACACCATCACCGTGCTGCAGCGCGGCGAGGTGCTGGCCGAGGGGCCTTATGCCGAGGTCTCCGCCAACCCGGCCGTGCGTGAAGCCTATATGGGAGTCGAAGAAGATGCCTGAACCCCTCCACCCCACCGGCGAGGCCATGCTCACCATACGCGACCTGCACGCCTGGTACGGCGAATCGCATGTGCTGCAGGGCATCAACCTGGACGTCAAGGCCGGCGAATGCATCACCCTGCTGGGCCGCAACGGCGCGGGCCGCACCTCCACGCTGCGCGCCATCCTCGGGCTGGTCGGCAAGCGCACCGGCTCGATACGCGTGGCGGGCAAGGAAACCATCGGCCTGCCGCCGCACCGCATTGCCCGCCTGGGCCTGGGTTATTGCCCCGAAGAGCGGGGCATCTATGCCTCGCTGACCGCCGAGGAAAACCTGTTGCTGCTGCCCAAGGTCGGCGAAGGCGGCATGTCGCTAGAGCAGATCTACGCCATGTTTCCCAACCTCCAGGAGCGCGCCGCCAGCCCCGGCACGCGGCTGTCGGGCGGCGAGCAGCAGATGCTCGCGATGGCGCGCATCCTGCGCACCGGTGCCCAGCTGCTGCTGCTCGACGAGATCACCGAAGGCCTGGCGCCCGTGATCGTGCAAAAGCTCGGCCAGGTGATACGCGAGCTCAAGGTGCGCGGCTTCACCATCGTGCTGGTGGAGCAGAACTTCCGTTTCGCCAAACACCTGGCGGACCGCCACTACGTGATCGAGCACGGCCAGGTGGTTGAAGTCATGGAGCAGCGCGAGGTCGAAGCCCGGCAAGGCCGGCTGGACGAGCTGCTCGGCATCTGAGTTTTCACCCCGCCCCTTTCCTTTGCTTTTTTCCTTAACCCATGGAGCCCTTTATGCAATTTCGCAAACTCTCCGTCTGCCTGGCGGCCTGCGCGGCCCTTTCGCCCTTCTCCGTCCACGCCCAGGTCAGCGATGACGTCGTGAAGATAGGCGTGCTCAACGACCTCTCGGGCATTTACTCCGACCTGTCCGGCCAGGGCTCGGTCACGGCGGCGCGCATGGCCATCGAGGAGATGGGCGGCAAGGTGCTGGGCAAGCCGGTCGAGCTGATCTTCGCCGACCACCAGAACAAGCCCGACGTGGCGGCCAACCTGGCGCGCGGCTGGTTCGACCAGGGCAAGGTCGACATGGTGACGGACTTCCCCACCACCTCCACCGCGCTGGCCGTGATGGAAATCGCCCGGCAGAAAAACCGTGTGGTCATGCCCTCCTCGGGCCTGGCCACCGCCATCCTCGGCGAAAAATGCACGCCGCTGACCGCGCAGTGGACCACCAACACCTACGCGCTGGCGGCCGGCACGGCGCGCGCGCTGGTCAAGGAGGGCAAGAAGACCTGGTACTTCGTCACCGCCGACTACACCTTCGGCCATTCGCTCGAAAAAGACGCGACCGAGGTCATCAAGGCCGATGGCGGCAGCGTGGTCGGCAGCTCGCGCCACCCCTTCCCCGGCAACGATTTTTCGTCCTTCCTGCTCAAGGCCCAGGCCTCCAAGGCCGACGTGATCGCGCTGGCCAATGCCGGCAACGACACGGTCAACGCCATCAAGCAGGCCAATGAATACGGCATCACGCGCAAGCAGGTGGTCGCGCCGCTGCTGACCTACATCTCCGACGTGCACAGCATAGGCCTGGACAAAGCCCAAGGCATGTATTTGAGCGAAGCCTTTTACTGGGACTACGACGACCGCTCGCGCGCCTGGTCCAGGAAATTCTTCGAGATACAAAAACGCATGCCCACCGCCGCCCAGGCCGGCGTCTACTCGGCCACGCTGAGCTATCTCAAGGCCGTGCAGGCCGCCGGCACCGACGAGGCCAAGGCCGTGATGGCGCAGCTGCGCAAGATGACCATCGACGATGCGGTGATCCGCAAGGGCAAGCTGCGCGAGGACGGTGCGCTGGTGCACGACATGCTGCTGCTGCAGGTCAAGACGCCGGCCGAGTCGAAAGCGCCCTGGGACTACTACAAGGTCAAGTCCGTGCTCAAGGGCGCCGACGTGTTCCCGCCCATCAACCCCGCCTGCCAGGCCGGCAAGTAATTCCATCCCGCGCGAGGCGGCTTGCCAGGGGGCGGCCGCCGCGCCACCGACGAAACACACATCATGTTTGACATCCCGATGCAGTCCCTGCTGGCCCAGTTGCTGGTGGGCCTGATCAACGGCTGCTTCTACGCCATGCTGAGCATGGGCCTGGCAATCATCTTCGGCCTGCTCAACATCATCAACTTCGCGCACGGCGCGCAGTTCATGGTGGCCGCCTTCCTGGCCTGGATGGGCTTTTCGCAGCTGCCGCTGCTGCTGGGCCCGGAGTTCAAGATCAACTTCTGGGCGGCGCTGGTGCTGGCGCCCCTCATCGTCGGCGGCCTGGGGGTGCTGCTCGAAAAAACCCTGCTCAAGCGGCTCTACCACCTGGACCACCTCTACGGCCTGCTGCTGACCTTCGGCGTCTCGCTGGTGCTCGAAGGCGTGTTTCGCCACTTCTACGGCATCTCGGGCGCCAGCTACGACCCGCCCGCGCTGCTGCAGGGCGGCGTCGACCTGGGGTTTATGTATTTGCCGCTGTACCGCGGCTTTGTGGTGGTGGCCTCGATACTGATCTGCGGCTGCACCTGGTTCCTGTTCGAGAAAACCCGGCTGGGCGCCCTGCTGCGCGCCGGCACCGAGAACCCCAAGCTGCTGCAGGCCTTCGGCGTCAACATCCCGCTGATGATCACGCTGACCTACGGCTTCGGCGTGGGCCTGGCTGGCATCGCCGGCGTGCTGGCCACGCCCATCATGCAGGTCAACCCGCTCATGGGCGCCAATCTGCTCAACATCGTGTTCGCGGTGGTGGTGATAGGCGGGCTGGGTTCCATCCTGGGCGCCGTGGTCAGCGGCCTGGCCCTGGGCCTGCTCGAAGGCCTCACCAAGGTGTTTTACCCCGAGGCTTCCACCGTGGTGGTGTTCGTCATCATGGCGGTGGTGTTGCTCACGCGCCCCGCCGGCCTTTTCGGCAAGGAGCACTGAAGCCATGAAATCCCTGCTCACCCACATCCCCATGCCTGTGCGCATCCTGCTGGCGCTGCTGCTGCCCGCGCTGCTGGTGCCGGCCTTCCCCGAAATCGCCTACCCGGTCTTTATCATGAAGGTGCTGTGTTACGCGCTGTTCGCGTTGGCCTTCAACCTGCTGATCGGTTTCACCGGCCTGGTGTCCTTCGGCCACGCGGCTTTCTTCGGCTGGGCCGGCTACACCACCGGCATCCTGATGATCCGCTTCGGCGCCGCCGGCTTTCCCGTCGAGCTCGCCATCCTGGCGGGCATGGCGGTGGCCACCGCCATAGGCTGGCTGATAGGCACGCTGGCGATACGCCGCACCGGCATCTACTTCGCGATGATCACCCTGGCGCTCTCGCAGGTGGCCTACTTCCTGGCGGTGCAGATCCCCTGGACCGGCGGCGAGGACGGCATGCAGGGCATCCCGCGCGGCAAGCTGCTGGGCCTTGTCGACCTCTCGTTGGACAACAACATGTATTACTTCACGCTGGCGGTGTTCGTCGCGGCCTTCCTGGCCATACACCGCATCGTGCATTCGCCCTTCGGCCAGGCGCTCAAGGCGCTGCGCGACAACGCGCCGCGCGCCGTCTCGCTGGGCTACGACACCGACCGCTGCAAGCTTTACGCCTTCATGCTGTCGGCCGCGCTGGCCGGGCTGGCCGGCTCGCTCAAGGCGCTGGTGCTGCAGCTGTCGGCGCTCAATGACGTGATGCTGAGCACCTCGACCGAAGTGCTGCTGATGACGCTGCTGGGAGGGCTAGGCACCAGCTGGGGGCCCGTGGTAGGCTCCACCCTGGTGGTCAGCCTGCAGAACCATCTCGCCGCCCTGGGCGGCGTGGTAACCGTGCTCATAGGCCTGACCTTCATCGTCTGTGTATCGTTCTTCCGGCGCGGCCTGGTCGGCGAATGGCAGGCCCTGCTGCAACGCCGAGATGCCCAACAACACCATGTCCCTGTCCACGACCGCACCGCCAACAGCCCCTAAACGCCGGGCCGCCGACGTCGCCTACGACGCGATCGAAGCCATGATCGCCACCTTGCAGCTGCAGCCCGGCGCCCCCGTGGTCGAGGCCGACCTGGCCCAGCGCACCCAGCTGGGCCGCACCCCGGTTCGCGAGGCGCTGCTGCGCATGGTCTCCATAGGCCTGATCGTGCAGCAGCCCCGGCGCGGCCTGCTGGTCTCCAACATCGACCTGGCCGACCACCTCGACGTGATCCAGACGCGGCGCGTGCTGGAAGGTGTGGTTGCCGCATGTTCGGCGCGCCGCGCCACGGCGGCCCAGCGCAAGGCCATCGTCGCCTGCGCGGCCAAGATGGTCAAAGCCGCCGAGCGCGCCAACCTGGAGGCCTATATGGCGGCCGACCACGAGCTGGACGTCGTCAACCACGAAGCCTGCCGCAACAGCTCGGCCGTCAAGAGCGTGGTGCCGCTGATCGTGCAGTGCCGGCGCTTCTGGTACGCCTACCAGCACGAGGGCGAGATCGCCGAAGGCGCGCGCTTTCACATGGAGCTGGCCCAAGGCATCGCCACCGGCGACGGGGCCGCCGCGGTGCTGGGCGCGAACAAGCTGATGGATTACCTTGAGGGCTTCGCCCGCCGCGTCATCGAGATCTGAGGCCTCGCCAGAAGCCCGGGCCCCGGGCTGCTACTGGGCGGCTTGCTGGCCCAGCTCAATGCGGTGGGACAGGAAGCGCCATATGCGCTCATCGTCGCTGAAGGCCACGTTAAAGCGCAGCCAGCCCGTGGGATGGGGGTCCATCAGGAACAGCTGCCCCGGCCCCAGCATGATGCCCTCGGGCGTGGCCTCCTTGGACAGCTCCGCACCGTCCGGGAGGTCAGGGTGCCGGGCCCACAGGTACATGCCGGCCCCCGGTTCATGGAAAAGCTCAAACCCCAGGCTGCTCAGGTTCTTTTCGGTTTTGCGGTGCGCCAAAGCCAGTTTCTCCCGCAGCGACTTGAGGTGCTTGCGCCAGCGGCCGTCGGTGACCACGCCGAAAGTCAGCCGCTCGGCGATGTCCGAAGACGTGAGCCCCGAAATCATCTTGAGTTGGGCCAGGTCCTCGATCAGGTCGCCGCGCGCCAGCAGGTAGCCCACGCGCAGGTTCGGCGAAATTGTTTTGGAAAAGCTGCCGATGTACACCACGCGCCGCAACTGGTCCAGGCTGGCCAGGGTGGACCGTGAGGTCGGGTCCATGTCGGCGTAGATGTCGTTCTCCACCAGCATGAAGTCATGCGCCTCGGCCAGTTGCAGCAAGCGGTGCAGGTGGGCCGCCGAGGCGATCGAGCAGGTCGGGCTTTGCAAACGCGGCTGCGTGAAAAAGGCCTTGGGCTTGTGCTCAAGCAGCAGCGCCTCCAGCGCGGCGAGGTCGTAGCCCGTGGGAGTGCGCGGCACGCCCACCAGCTTGGCCCCCAGAAAACGCAGCATGAACATCAGGTTGGGGTAGCCGGGGTTGTCCACCAGCACGGTGTCGCCCGGTTTGAGGAGCTGCCGGGCCACCAGGTCCAGCGCCTGGCTGGAGCCCTGCGTCAGCAGCACCTGATCCGCTTCCACCGACACCTGGTTTTCAGCCATGGCTTCCGCGATGACCATGCGCAGCGCCATATGCCCATGGGGCAGGCCGTAGCCTTCCAGGGAGGAGCCGTCCACCGACAGATGCCGCATGCTGCGGCGAAGCGCGTCCCCAAACAGGAAGTCGTGCGGCAACCAGCCGCACCCGGGCTTCATCGGCAGGTTGCGGTTTTCGAAGATTTGCTTGAGGTACCAGCGCGCGTCAAATTTCGGCTGCGGGGGCTGCGCATACGGTGCACCCGATGCACCTTCATCGCCCCTGCGCTTGACGAAGAACCCGGCATTGGCCCGGGAAACCAGCCACCCCTGGGCCACCAGGCGGTCATAGGCCTCCACCACCGTGAAAACACTCACGCCATGCATGGCGGCAAAACCGCGGATGGAAGGCAGCTTGACGCCCGGTTTCAGGGCCTGCCCGGTAATCATCCCCCGCAGGCCGTCAACGATCTGGCTCACCAGGGGGGTCTGTAATTCCGGGCGCAGTGTGAGCATCAAAAAACCAAAAAGGGCGGATTGTGCATTGCAATCGTCTTGCACCGGGTTGGGGAATCCATGTACAGGATTCTAGACCTGCACAGTGTGTTGAAAACAGCGCGGCGGTGTACATGGACGGGCCTGGCGCGGACTTCTAAAGTCCAGCCCATTCCTCCTTCCTCAACCAGAAAACACCTCCATCCATGCAGTCAACCCCAACCACCAGCAACGCCGCCCTGATGGCGCGCCGCCAGGCAGCCGTGACACGCGGCGTAGGCCAGGCCCACGAGATTTTTGTCAGCCGCGCCAAAAACGCCGAACTGTGGGACGTGGAAGGCCGCCGCTACATCGACTTCGCAGGCGGCATCGCCGTGCTCAACACCGGCCACCTGCACACCGAAGTCATTGCCGCGGTCAAGGCCCAGCTCGAGCTCTACACCCACACCTGCTTCCAGGTCGTCGCCTATGAGCCCTACGTCGAACTGGCGGAAAAGCTCAACGCCCTGGCACCCGGCAACTTCGCCAAAAAGGCCTTGCTGCTGAGCACCGGCGCCGAGGCGGTCGAGAACGCCGTCAAGGTGGCGCGGGCCTACACCAAGCGCCCCGGCGTCGTCGCCTTCACGGGCGGCTACCACGGCCGCACCAACATGACCTTGGGCATGACCGGCAAGGTCGCCCCCTACAAGCTGGGCTTCGGCCCCTTCCCCGGCGAAGTGTTCCACGCCGAATTCCCCAACGCCCTGCACGGCGTGAGCATTGACCAGGCGCTGCATTCGGTCGAGCAGATCCTCAAAAACGACGTCGAGCCCGAGCGCGTGGCGGCCTTCATCATTGAGCCGGTGCAGGGCGAAGGCGGCTTTTACATCGCCCCGCCCGAATTCATCAGTCGCCTCAAGGCCCTGGCCGACCGCCACGGCATCCTGCTGATCGCCGACGAAGTGCAGACCGGGGCGGGCCGCACGGGCACCTGGTATGCCTGCGAACAGTGGCCGGTGGCGCCCGACCTGATCGCCATCGCCAAATCCATGGCCGGCGGCTTTCCGATCTCGGGCCTGGTCGGCCGCGCAGAAGTCATGGACGCGCCCGGCCCCGGCGGCCTGGGCGGCACCTATGCCGGCAGTCCCATCGGCTGCGCCGCAGCGCTGGCAGTTCTCAAGGCCTTCCGGGAAGAAAAGCTGCTGGAGCGCAGCAAAACCGTGGGCGCCCACCTCGTCAAAGGCCTGCGCACCATCGCCGAAAAAGAAAAGTCCATCGGCGACGTGCGCGGCCTGGGCGCCATGGTGGCCATCGAGCTCTTCGAAGACGCGGACCCCGCTCGCCCCGACGCGGCCCTGACCAGGCGCGTGGTGGCCGAGGCCGCCCGGCGCGGACTGATATTGCTCTCCTGCGGCACCTACGGTAATGTGATCAGGATTCTGGTTCCTCTCACGGCGTCCGATGCCTTGCTCGATGAAGGCCTGCAAATCCTGGCCGACAGCTTCAAAGCATCGCGCTGATCTTCGTGGACATGGACAGCTCAGGAAAACCGATGACCGACCAAGATGTCCTCGTGCGCTTTGCAGGCGTGCAGAAAACCTATGACGGCGAGCAGCTTGTCGTGCAGCAGCTCGACCTCGACATCCATCGCGGGGAGTTCCTGAGCCTGCTGGGCCCTTCGGGCTCCGGCAAGACCACCACGCTGATGATGCTGGCGGGCTTCGAGTCCCCGACCGCGGGCGAAATTTTTCTCAACGGCAAGCCGATCACCGGCACCCCGCCGCATAAGCGCAACTTCGGCATGGTGTTCCAGAACTACGCGCTGTTCCCGCATCTCACCGTGGGCCAGAACGTCGCCTACCCGCTCACCGTGCGCAAGGTGGCAAAGGCCGACCAGGAAAGCCGCGTGCGGCGCGCGCTCGACATGGTTCGCCTGTCGGGCATGTCCGACCGCCTGCCCGGGCAGCTCTCGGGCGGCCAGCAGCAACGCGTGGCCCTGGCGCGCGCACTGGTGTTCGAGCCCCAGCTCGTGCTGATGGACGAACCCCTGGGCGCGCTCGACAAGCAATTGCGCGAGCACATGCAGATCGAGCTGAAAGAACTGCACAAGCAGCTGGGCGTGACCTTTGTCTACGTCACGCACGACCAGGGCGAAGCGCTGACGATGAGCGATCGCGTGGCGGTGTTCAACGATGGCGTGATCCAGCAACTGGCCCCTGTGGAGGCGCTGTACGAGACGCCCTCCAACCGTTTTGTGGCCGGCTTCGTCGGCGACAGCACGGTGCTCAAGGGCAAGGCCTGCACCGCCGGCATCGAACTGCCGGACGGCCGCGTCCTGGGCGGAATCAACGTCAACCAGGCGCCTGCCGGTGCGCAGGTTGAGGCCTACATCCGGCCCGAGCGCATCGTGCTGCACCGCCAGCCCCTGCCCGCGCTGGCGAACGTGCTCGCCGCGCGCGTCGCGCGGGTCATCTATTTCGGTGACCACCTGCGCCTGCTCTGCGACCTTGGCGAAGGCCAGGCCGAAGCCACGGTGAAGCTGCCCCTGATCGCGCTGGACGGCCTGGCGTCGCCGCAGCCCGGGGAGGCCGTTCACCTGGAATTCCCCGCGGCATTCACGCGGATTTACGGCACCTGACCGCGCCCGCACCACACTTTTTGCCTTTCTTTTTCACGCGTTTCTTTCATCAACCACCGAGGACTCACCCCATGACCACCCTGAAGAAAAACATCATCGCCATCACGGCGGCTTCTTGCCTGGCCCTGCCAGCCCTGGCGCAACAGCAGATCACCGTGATCAACTTCGGCGGCGCCAACGCCAATGCGCAGAAGAAGGCGTATTACGAGCCCTACGAGAAGACAGGCACCAAAGTGGTCGCCGTCGAATACAACGGTGAACAGGCCAAGATCAAGGCCATGGTCGAGACCAAGAAGGTCACCTGGGACGTCGTGGAAGTCGAGGCGCCCGACGTGCAGCGCGGCTGCGACGAAGGCCTGTTTGAAAAGATCGACTTCAGCAAAATCGGCGCCAAGGCGGACTTCCTTCCCGCCGCCGTCACCGACTGCGGTGTGGGCGTTTTTGTCTGGTCCACCGTGATGGCCTGGAATGCCGACAAGGTCAAGACCGCCCCCACCAGCTGGGCCGACTTCTGGGACGTCAAAAAGATTCCCGGCAAACGCGGCATGCGCAAGGGCGCGCGCTACAACCTGGAGTTCGCGCTGATGGCCGATGGCGTCAAGCCGGCCGATGTCTACAAGGTCCTGGCCACCAAAGACGGCGCCGACCGCGCATTCCGCAAGCTGACCGAACTCAAGCCCAGCATCCAGTGGTGGGAAGCCGGCGCCCAGCCCGCCCAGTTCCTCGTGGCTGGTGACGTCGCCCTGAGCACGGTCTACAACGGCCGCATCGACGCCGCCAACCGCGAAGGCCGCAACCTGAAGATCTACTGGCCCGGTGGCATCTACGACCTGGACTACTGGGTCATCCCCAAGGGCGCGCCCAACAAGGACGCCTCGATGAAATTCATCGCCTTTGCCAGCCAGCCCGCCACGCAGGCCGTGTATGCGCAGAACATCGCCTACGGCCCTGTCAACACCAAGGCCCTGGCCAAGCTGGACAAAAAGGTGCTGGACGACCTGCCCACCTCGCCGGCCAACGCGAAAGAGGCCATCCAGATGAACGTCGGCTTCTGGGCCGACCAGGGCGAAGCGCTGGAAAAACGTTTCGCCGCCTGGGCCACGCAATAAACCCGGGAAGCAGGCCAGCATGAACAGTTCCACCAGCAACGCAGCCCTGTCGGGCGAAGACTCCCGCGCGCTGCGGCGGGCACTGTCCCGGGCCAGTGCCCGCCAGAAGTGGCGCGCCTTCGCCCTGACCGTGCCCCTGCTGGTGTTTTTGTTGCTGACCCTGCTCATCCCCATTGCCGCCTTGCTGCAACGCGCCGTTGAAAATCCGGAGGTGGTGGCTGCACTGCCCCGGACAGTCAAAAGCCTGGAGGGCTGGAACCCGCAGGCAGCACCGCCCGCCGCAAGCTATGCGGCGCTGGTGGAAGACCTGGGCCACCTTTCCGACAGCTCGGACGCCGGTGCACTGGCGCGGCGGCTCAACGCGGAAGTACCGGGCTCCCGCTCTTTGGTGATGGGTGCGTTTCGCGCCCTGCCTGTCACCGGATCGCCCGAGGAAATTCGCGGCAGGCTGCTGCAGCTCGACCCGCGCTGGGCCGAACCGCCCTTCTGGCAAGCCATCGCCAAAAACGGTTCGCGCTGGACGCCCGACTACCTGCTGGCCTCGGTGGACCTGCGGCGGGGCGCCCAGGGTGATGTCGAACGCATGCCGCCCGAGCTGCGCGCCTTCGGCCCCATCCTGCTTCGCACCTTCCAGATCAGCTTTGTCGTCACTCTGTTCTGCCTGGCGCTGGGCTACCCGCTGGCCTGGTGGCTGGCTTCGCTTCCGGCGCGCAAGGCCAACCTGCTGATGATCCTGGTGCTGGTGCCCTTCTGGACTTCCATCCTGGTGCGGGTGGCTGCATGGATCGTGCTGCTGCAGTCCGAAGGCCTGGTCAACCGCGGGCTGATGGGCGTGGGCCTCATTGACAGTCCTTTGCCGCTGCTGTTCAACCGCGCCGGCGTGGTGATCGCCATGGTGCACATCCTGCTGCCCTTCATGATCCTGCCGCTTTACAGCGTGATGAAGAATGTGCCTCCCACTTATATCCGCGCCGCGGTTTCCCTCGGCAGCCCACCGCTGGCCGCATTCTTTCGCGTCTACGTGCCGCAAACCTATCCGGGCATCAGCGCCGGCGCGCTGCTGGTCTTCATCCTGTCCATCGGCTACTACGTGACGCCTGCCCTGCTCGGCGGCGCGGACGACCAGATGCTGAGCTACTACATCGCCCGCTACACCAATGTGGAGATCAACTGGGGCATGGCCTGCGCACTCGGCGCGCTGCTGCTGACGGCCACCATGCTGCTGTACGGCGTCTACCGGCGCATCGGCAAAGCCGAACTCAGCATGGGCTGAGACCGATTTCCCGCCGCAGAACTTTTCGCCTTCATCACCATGCCCAAAATCTTCAACGGCCCCGCTTTTCCGCGCTACGCCACCGCCGCCGACAAAGCCGGCTGGTGGGGGGTGCGCGCGGCCTGCGTTGCCATACTTGTTTTTCTGCTGGCCCCTATCCTGGTCATGGTGCCGCTGTCCTTTTCCGACAGCTCCTTCCTGGCCTATCCCATCCCCGGCTGGTCCTTGAAGTGGTACCGCAACCTGATGGATTCACCTGAATGGGCCCGCGCCGCGAAGAACAGCTTCATCGTGGCGCCGGCGGCCACGCTGATCGCCACCTCGCTGGGCACGCTTGCCGCCGTCGGCCTGTCGCGCGCCAACTTTCGCTTCAAGAACCTGCTCATGGCGGTCCTGATCGCACCCATGGTGGTGCCCATCGTGGTGGTGGGCGTGGCCACCTACCTCTACTTCGCGCCGCTCGGCCTGGCCGACAGCTACTTCGGCCTGATCGCCGTGCACGCGGCGCTGGGCACGCCTTTCGTGCTCACCACCGTGCTGGCGACGCTGGCGGGCTTCAACCACAACCTGGTGCGGGCTTCGCTCAGCCTCGGCGAAACACCGCTGCGCACCTTCTTCAGGATCACCCTGCCGGTCATCGCGCCCGGCGTGATCTCGGGCGCGCTGTTCGCCTTCGCCACTTCGTTTGACGAAGTCGTGGTCACCCTGTTTCTGGCGGGCGCCGACCAGGCCACGCTGCCGCGGCAGATGTTCACCGGCATCCGCGAAAACATCTCGCCCACCATTGCCGCTGTAGCCACACTGCTCATCCTCTTCACCACGGCCCTCCTGCTGTTGCTGGAATGGCTGCGCGGACGCAGGGCCTGAGCCTTCGCCTTCAACCACCAAAGCGCCCCTTATGAAAACACTCCACACGTTGACGCTTGCGGCCGCTTTCGTTCTGGCGCCGTCCGCACAAGCCCAGGCTCCCGTGCAAATTCCGGCCCAGGGATTGACCGTCGCCAACTTCGGCGGGGCCAACGGCAAGGCGCAGGACGTGGCCTTTATCCAGCCCTTCAAGCTGGCCCGCAAAATAGAAGCCCGGGGCGTTGAATACTCCGGTGAACTCTCGGCCATCCGCGGCATGGTCAACGAACGCAGGAACGAATGGGACGTGGTCGAAGTGGAATCCGCCGACCTGAAGGCCGGATGCGACGCGGGCCTGTTCGAGCGCATAGACCGCGGCGCCATTCCCCATGCCGGTATGCTGTTGCCGGGCACGGTCCAGGATTGCGGTGTAGGTGCTTTTGTCTGGTCCACGGTGATGGCTTACGAACCGGGTCGCTTCAAGGAAACGCCGCGAAGCTGGCAGGATTTCTGGGACCTGCAGCGCTTTCCCGGCAAGCGGGGCCTGCGCAAGGGTGCGCGCTACAACATGGAGA
Organism: Polaromonas sp. P3_B1; assembly: GCF_056402935.1. NCBI lineage: Bacteria > Pseudomonadati > Pseudomonadota > Betaproteobacteria > Burkholderiales > Comamonadaceae > Polaromonas > Polaromonas sp. P3_B1. Next base: position 57,048 of record NZ_JBFUGK010000023.1, on the reverse strand, counting down.
TCGCGCTGATGGCCGACGGCGTGCACCGCCGCGATGTCTACGCGACGCTGGCCACCGAGGCCGGGGTGAAGCGCGCCCTGGCCAAGCTTGAGCAGCTCAAGCCCCACATCGTCTGGTGGGAGTCGGGCTCCCAGCCGCCGCAGCGCCTGGCCTCCGGCGAGACCACCCTGTCCACCGCTTTCAACGGGCGCATCGCCGCCGCCAATCGCGAACGGCTGAACCCGCTGGCCATCTCATGGGCCGACGCCGTGTACGAGCTGGACTACTGGGTCATCATCAAAGGCACGCCCAGGCTGGAACAGGCGCGCGCCTTCATCAGTTTCGCCACCTCGGAAGAAGCGCAACTGGCCTTTTCGCGTGAAATACCCTACGGCCCGACACACTTCAACGCCATCCTGCGCTACGACACGGGCCGCAACCGCACCGCCTCTGCCGCACCGGTCACGGATCTGTCCATGGCAGGCAGCGACCTGCCGTCGGCGCCCGGCAACATGCGCCGTTCGCTGGCATTTGACCCGGCCTTCTGGACACGGCCCGGCGGGGCGGCGCTGGAAAAGCAGTTTGCCCAACGCATGAAGTAACGCAGGCGGGCGGCAAAAGCGCCTTCCGCACGGAAACCCTTTCCCCGGGTCGCATACCCGTTTGCCGAGCGTACCGCTCTTCGAAAACTGTCAGAATCCCAGGGCAGCCCCCCTCTCCTCACAGCCGCCCACAGCCCCTCGCAGCGCCCCCACGGCTTCTTTACCTTCGTTATCCCCTTCCGCATCTTCACGCTTTAAGGATTCCCGCTCATGGACATGAAAACTTCCCCTATTTCCCTGCTCAAAGACCCCAGCATTTTCAAGACCGACGCGCTGGTCAACGGCCAGTGGGTTGCGGGCAAGGCCCGGTTCGACGTGAACGACCCGGCCACCGGGCTGAAACTGGCCGACGTGGCCAACCTGGGCCCGCAGGACGCGGAAGCCGCCATCGCCGCGGCCAACGCCGCCTGGCCCGCCTGGCGCAGCAAGACCGGCAAGGAACGCCACGCCATCCTGCTCAAGTGGTTCCAGTTGCTGATGGCCAACCAGGAAGACTTGGGCCGCATCATGACCGCCGAGCAAGGCAAGCCTTTTGCCGAGGCCAAGGGCGAAATCGCCTACGGCGCGAGCTTTGTCGAGTGGTTCGCCGAGGAAGCCAAACGCGTCAACGGCGAGACCCTGCCGCAGTTCGACAACAACCGCCGCCTGATGGTCCTGAAGCAACCCATCGGCGTGTGCGCCGCCATCACGCCCTGGAACTTCCCGCTGGCCATGATCACCCGCAAAGTTGCCCCGGCGCTGGCCGCCGGCTGCCCGGTGGTCATCAAGCCGGCCGAGCTCACGCCGCTGACGGCCCTGGCTGCCGCCGAGCTGGCCCTGCGCGCCGGTATCCCGGCCGGCGTGCTCAACGTGCTGACGGCCGACAGCGCCAACAGCATCGCCGTGGGCAAGGTCTTTTGCGCCAGCGACGTGGTGCGCCACATCAGCTTCACCGGTTCCACCGAAGTCGGCCGCATCCTGATGGCGCAAAGCGCGCCCAGCATCAAGAAGCTCGCGCTGGAACTGGGCGGCAACGCGCCCTTCATCGTGTTCGACGATGCCGATGTGGATTCGGCCGTCGAGGGCGCCATGGCCAGCAAATACCGCAACGCCGGCCAGACCTGCGTCTGCGCCAACCGCATCTATGTGCAGGACGGCGTGTACGACGAGTTCGTCGAAAAATTCGCCGCCAAGGTCAAGGCGCTCAAGGTCGGCAACGGCTTTGAAGACGGCGTGGTGCAAGGCCCGCTGATCGAAGACGCCGCCGTCGAGAAGGTGCAGCGCCATGTGGACGACGCGTTGGCCAAAGGCGGCAAGCTGCTCGCGGGCGGCCACAAGATCAAGGGGCAGTTCTTCGAGCCGACCGTGATCTCTGAAGCCACCTCCGACATGCTGTGCGCCCGGGAGGAAACCTTCGGCCCCTTCGCGCCGGTGTTCCGGTTCCAGAAAGACCAGGAAGCGATAGACGCGGCCAACAACACCGAGTTCGGCCTGGCCAGCTATTTCTACAGCCGCGACATCGGCCGCATTTACCGCGTGGCCGAGGCGCTGGAATACGGCATGGTCGGCATCAACGCCGGCGTGATCGCGACCGAGCACGTGCCCTTCGGCGGCGTCAAGCAGTCGGGCCTGGGCCGCGAGGGTTCGCGCCACGGCATGGATGAGTACCTCGAGATGAAGTACCTGTGCCTGGGGGACATCCAGCGCTGAGTTATCCTTCCGGGAACACTCCGCCCACCACGCCGCCGAAACCGCGGCCACACCCTATCACCGACCATGCGCCTGCTGCTTGTGGAAGACGAAGCCGAAATGGCCTCCTGGCTGCTGCGCGCTTTCAAGCAGAGCGGCTTTGTATCCGACCATGCGCCGGATGCCGGCACCGCCGAGTCGCTGCTGGCCGGCAACGACTATGACGCCGTGGTGCTCGACCTGAGGCTTCCCGACAGGCATGGGCTGGCCCTGCTGGCGGACCTTCGCAAGGCCGGCAACCGGACACCCGTTCTGGTGCTGACCGCACAGGGCTCGCTGCAGGACCGGGTCAAGGGCCTGAACGTCGGGGCGGACGATTTCCTGTCCAAGCCTTTTGCCATCGAAGAGCTCGAAGCCCGGCTCGCCGCGCTGGTGCGGCGCAGCCGGGGCCGTGCCCATGCGCCGCTGCAATGCGGGTCCCTGTCATGCCCCCACGACAGCCGCGCCTTCACACTGGCGGGCACGCTGCTGCAGCTCACGCCGCGTGAAAGCGCGGCCTTGTCGGTGCTGCTGGTGCGCAGCGGTTCGCCGGTGGAAAAGTCGCAGCTCTCGGCCAAGGTTTTTCCGGCCGACAGCAACGCCGGCCCCGATGCCATCGAGCTGGTGCTGCATCGCCTGCGCCGAAAGCTCGAAGGCGGCGATGTGCGCATTGTCACTGTGCGGGGGCTGGGCTACATGCTGGAGGCCGTGGCGCAGGAAGCGCAAGAAGCCCATGAAGATCCTGCGGACTGACCCTGACCGCTTCGGCATCCGTGCCCGCCTGCTGACGCTCCTGCTTCCGGCCATCCTGGGCTTGCTGGCCCTGGACAGCTGGAACGACTACCGCGCGCTGGAAAACCAGGTGCAGGATGCCTACGACCAGAGCATGCTCGAAGCCGCGCACGCGCTGCAAAGCAGCGTGGCGCCGGCACGGGACGGTTCGCTGCAGCTCAACGCGCCAGCCGGGGTGCAAGCCCTGTTCGCCTCCGCCGGCCCCTTGCAGAAATACCTGCATGTCGGCCTGACAGCCCGGGAGGAAACACCGGCGGGGGCAACCGGCCTGCGTGAGATCACCTTGCTGGGCGCGACAGACCTGCCCGCGCCGCCGCCTCCCTACCCGGACCCTTACACCCCCGACGTGGTCGGGCCCGTCTGGTACGACGATTTCCACGCGGGCCATCCGGTCCGGGTGGTGGCGCTGCGCAGCCAGGTGCTTGACGGGCGCGGCCAGCTCTTCGGCCTGCTGGTTCAGGTCGCGGAAAGCACCGAACCGCGCGACCGCGCGCAGGCCGCCACGCTGCGGCAGGAGCTGATACGCGACGCGCGCATGGTGCTGGTGATGGTGCTGCTGGTCTGGCTGGGCGTGACATGGTCGCTGCAACCGCTGGAGCGCCTGCGCAAGTCCGTGCTCGAAAGCAAGCACACCGACCTCAAGCCGCTGGACACCAGCGGCGTGCCGCATGAAGTGGCGCCGCTGGTCGAGGCCCTGAACCAGCACCTGGCCAGCTACCGCGAGCTGCTGGAGCAGCAGTCGCAATTCCTGGCCGATGCCTCGCACCAGTTGCGCACGCCGCTGGCCATCATGCTGACCCAGGCCGGCGTGGCGCTGCGCGAAAAAGACCCGGCACAGCTTCATGCCACCCTGCGCGCCATGGTCGCCCAGATTTCGCGCAGCAGGCGCCTGTGCGAGCAGTTGCTGTCGCTGGCCCACGCGAGCGACAGCGCGCCCCCGGCCGGTGTGCCCGCGCTGGTCGACCTCAATGCCATCGCCCGCGAAGTGGTGCTGCAATACCTGGCGCTGGCCCATGAGAAAAACCTGGACCTGGGCTGGGTGGATGCCCGGGGGGATTCGGCCGACGCGGGCACGGCGGAGGATGCACCCGCCGTCCCGGTGCTGGCCCGGGAGGCCGAACTGCACGAGGCGCTGTCCAACCTGGTGCACAACGCCATTGCCTACACGCCGGCGGGCGGGCGCATCACCGTGATGGCGGGCCATGCGAACGGCATGGCGCTGGCCGAGGTTCGCGACGACGGCCCCGGCATCGCCCAGGCGCGGCGCGCGCAAGTCTTTGAACGCTTCCATTCGGCCGGTTCAGCGGCTGAAAAAGGCTCGCACGGCTCCGGCCTGGGCTTGTCCATCGCGCGCGCCTACGCCAGGCGCAACGGCGGCGACATCGAGCTGGCCGACGCGCCCACCGGCACCGGCCTGCGCGCCATCCTGCGGTTGCCGCTTATCTTGTCCCCTCTCCCTCAGGGAGAGGGTTAGGGTGAGGGCTGACGGCGCCTGAAAGTTGAAGGCGTTCGAATGCGGGGATCGCCCTCACCCCTGCCCTCTCCCAGAGGGAGAGGGAGCAAATCTAGCTTGGTATTACTCCCTCTCCGGCTTATCTTGTCCCCTCTCCCTCTGGGAGAGGGTTAGGGTGAGGGCCGGCGGCGGATCAATATCCCACTGATCCACGCATAGGCTGCTCGCCCCCACCCCCCCCCTCCCCCAATGGGGGAGGGAGAGAATCTATCTTGTCCCCTCTCCCAGAGAGAGAAACAAAGCTTCTCCGCAGGCCTCACTACCCGTTAGTGATAACACGTATTTTGGCCCCGGCCGCGCAAAACGAAAGCAGATTGGAAGCCTCGCTTCCTAACATCCCCTCCAGCCCGAACACCCCGCCGGCCGCACTGTTTCAGCGGCGGCAGGCCGGGAACACCACTCTAGGAGACACGGATGACACACCCCCCGTTTGCGACAAGGCCCCTCGCGGCCCAGCCATGGAGCAAGCCGCTATGAACTTCAGCAACCGCAACTTCGTCCGGGGCCTGTGCCTCATGGCCATCGCCCTGGTCTTCGGCGGGGTGTCCTTCAACTACACCCTGGGTGAGTTGAGCCGCTCCGGGCCCGGCCTGTTCCCGCTGCTGGTGAGCTCCTTCCTCTTCGTCATCGGCGTGCTCACCGTGGTGCGTTCGCACTTCGTCGACCCCGTGCCGCTGGATTACAGCGTCAAGAACATCGGCATCATCCTGGTGAGCCTGGTCGGCTTCTCGCTGATCTCGCACTTCGTCAACATGATCCTGGGAATCGTCTTCCTGGTGTTCTGCTCCACCCTGGCGGGCACCTCGTACTCGCTGGTACGCAACGTCAAGATCTCCCTCGGCCTGATCGCCGTGGCCTTTGCCTTCAAACACCTGCTGGGCCTAAGCCTGCCCCTGTACTGATATGGAAGTCCTACACAACCTCGCGTTCGGTTTCGAACACGCACTGACGCTGCAAAATTTGATGTACTGCGCCCTGGGCTGCACGGTGGGCACGCTCATCGGGCTGCTGCCCGGCCTGGGCCCCCTGTCCACCATCAGCCTGCTGCTGCCGCTGACCTATTCCATCCCCACCGGCGGCGCCCTCATCATGCTGGCCGGCATTTACTACGGCGCGCAATACGGCGACAGCGTGAGTGCCATCACCATGAAGATCCCGCATGCGAGCAGCATCGTGGCCTGTATAGACGGCTACCAGATGACGCTCAAGGGCAAGACCGGCCTGGCGCTCTTCACCGCCGGTGTCTCCAGCTTCATCGGCGGCACGGTCGCCATCGTGGTGCTGTCGACCATGGCACCCGCGCTGGGCGAGGTCGGTTTCCTCTTCGGGCCGGCCGATTACTGCGCGCTGATGCTGCTGGGTTTCTTCTGCGTGAGTTTTGTCAGCAGCGGCAGCTTGCTTAACGGCCTGGCCATGGCCATGGTCGGCGTGCTGCTGGGCATGGTCGGCACCGACGTCAACAGCGGCACGGCGCGCTACACCATGGACCTGCCCTTCCTGATGGACGGCATCGGCCTGATCAGCATCGCGCTGGGCTGCTTCGGCATAGCCGAGGTCGTGAAAAACCTCGACAACAAGAATGTGCTCACGCCCTTCAACGGCAAGATCAAGCTCATGCCCACCTGGCCCGAGTTCAAGCGCATCATCCCCAGCGCGCTGCGCGGCAGCGTGATCGGCTCGGTGCTGGGCATCCTGCCCGGCGGCGGCCCCACCATCGCCCAGTTCGCCGCTTATGCCGCCGACAAAAAGCTCAGCAAGTACAAGCATGAAATCGGCACCGGTTGCATCGAGGGCGTGGCCGGACAGGCCGCCGCCGATGAGGCCGCCGCACGCACCAGCTTCATCCCGCTCATGGCCATCGGCATTCCCGAGAACGCCGTCATGGCGCTGATGATGGCCGCCTTCGTGGTCAAGGGCATACAGCCCGGCCCCAACATGATCGGCACCCACCCCGATTTGTTCTGGGGCCTGGTGGCCAGCATGTGGATCGGCAACTGCTTCCTGCTGGTCCTGAACGTGCCCCTGGTGCGCTACTGGCTGTCGGTCTTCAAGATCCCCTACACCGTGCTGTTCCCGGCCATCCTGTTCTTCTGCTGCATAGGCACCTACAGCATCAACAACAGCCTGGACGACATCTACACCACCGCCGTGTTCGGCTTTATCGGCTACCTCTTCCTGCGCCTGGACATGGAAGCCGCGCCGCTGCTGCTGGGCTTTATCCTGGGCCCCATGCTGGAGGAGAACTTCCGCCGCGCCATGCTGCTGAGCCGCGGCAGCTTCAACGTCTTCGTCAACCGACCGATCAGCGCGACGCTGCTGGGCGTCATCGGCATCCTGGTTGTGTGGCAGACGGTGGTGTTTATCCGCAAGCTGATCAAGTCGCCAGACCACCACATCCATTCCGACAACCAGGGCGAGAGCGCCAAAGCCCCCACGCCCGTTGCGGCGGCCGCCACGTCGGGATCCCTGGCTTCCGGCGAATAAGCCCGGGCCTGTATCAACCGCAAGCCCCCGGAACCGCTCGCAGCGGTCCCGGGGGCTTTTTTTATCCCGCCGTTGTGTTGAAATAAGCCTCTCTTTGAGGAGACCCTACAACATGAACCGCAGACTCTTCGTTCAGGCTAGCATCTGAGCGTTCTGGTGAAAGCAGAAATCCGCTCTTGCAAGTACGTGGCTTTAATGCAGCTACTCAGCTGTAAATAAATCGCAGAGCACGTCTTCGTTGTAGCGATCAAGCACCGGCTGCAGCATGGAGGCGATACTGCGCCATTCGCCCGCTGGCACCGCATTCACTGTATCCATTACCTCTAGCAGCCCGCGCAGCTGAAAATCCATTACCGCTGAAGAGGTCGCCGCAGCATCAGACCGAGAACGCGCGCGAACAGCGTCAACAACATTCTCTTCAGGCGGAATGCTTAGAACGCCGCGAAGATAACCCTCATAAGGCAGCTTGACAAACGACAGTGCCCGGTCGATCGCTGTCAGCACTGCCTTACCCAGTGCGGGCTCGATCATTACCTCCGAGCGGCGCCCATTGAAGTGCGCTTGCAAAGCTCCGACGCACGCCAACAATCCGTCGAACTCTTCTGGAACGACGCGCATGCTCAACTCAATGGCAGAAGATGAGGCGACGTCGGAGATGTCTACTGTTCGACACTGGGTTAGCTGAACAGCGGGTTTACGCAGAAAACGAGACTTGCTCTGTTGCTTCTGCGGCACGGTGCTATTCCAGCGAAGCACTTCTGGAATGAATTCTTCGAGCAGCCAATCGTGCGTGAAATCAGCGTCCCAATTCGTGCGAGCGGAGACGTCCGCAGTGCTTCCGAAGTTCGTGGGAATTTCCCATCCGATGGCGACGCTTGCCTCCCAAGGCAACCAGATGCTTTCCGTGCCGTAGGCATACAGGATCGCGTGATACCCGTCGTCGAATCTATCGGAGGCTACCTGCGTGTAGACCTTCAGACAGCCTGAAGCGCCATCGAAGATGTGCCAAGGACTATTGCCGTTGGCGACATCGTGTTCCCGCGCAAACTCGATCATCGCCCGCCAAAGCGACCGCTTTACGGAGGCCAATACAAACGGCCCTGTACCGTTTCGCAGTCGTTTGAACCGACCACATCGATAGCGTGTTGAATTCCGTCGAAATCTGACCCACTTAGCGCAGTAATTTCCATCCAAAACTGACCCACGTAGGCACTACCCTGCTTGTTTTAAAAGCAGGGGAAATTAGGAGTGATAGACGTGGCGACATTGAATGTCATCAGACGTTGGGCATTGAGGGATCAGATGTCCATCCGCGAGATCTCAAGGCGTACAGGCTTGGCTCGCAACACAGTGAAGAAGCACCTACGGTCAGAGGAGAGCGAGCCCAAGTACCCGAGGCGGGTCAGCTCCAGCAAGCTCGATCCCTACGCCGAGAAGCTGGCCACCTGGCTAGTCATCGAGGCAACAAAATCGCGGAAACAGCGGCGCACTTTGAGGCAGATCCACACAGACTCAGCCTAAAAAGGAGAAAACCAAGAACTTATCCACATCGTGAGCACCTTCTGCTCACAAAGAGTGTGGGTCAAATTTTGATGGAAAACTCGGGTCAGACTTCAGCGGAATTCAACAAGTTGGAAACCAACCGCCCTCAAATGCAGGCGCCTGGGAACCTATGCGACCCGGATATCGTTCCAGTAACAGCGGTCCAAGGGCTTGTTTCATCCCGCCGTTGTGTTGAAATAAGCCTCTCTTTGAGGAGACCCTACAACATGAACCGCAGACTCTTCGTCCAGGCCGGCGCCACCGCGGCCTTCGCCCTCCTGCTACCGGCAGCTCTCGCGCAATCCGCAGGCGCCAAACGCCAGGGCATCGTCATCCAGGTCAGCGACAACGACCCGGCCAAATGGAACCTGGCGCTCAACAATGCCAAAAACCTGCAGGACGACGTGGGCGCCGCCAATGTCGAGATCGAGATCGTCGCCTACGGCCCCGGCATAGGCATGCTCAAGCTCGAATCCCCCACAGGCTCGCGCATCGCCGACGCCGCCAAAGCCGGCGTCAAGGTCACCGCCTGCGAAAACACCATGCGCGGCCAGAAGCTCACGAAAGACGACATGCTCGCCGGCATCAGCTACGTGCCCGCGGGTGTGACCGAGATCATGAAGAAGCAACACGAAGGCTGGGCTTACCTGCGGCCTTGATTTCTTATCCGGCCGTTGCTGAGATCCGGCTACGGACTATTGCGGGCGTTTCGCTCACCGCTGTCTTTTTTCGCTGCGAATACCTTTGCCCGACAGCCTGCGTGCGTAAGACCCACGTCGCTGCCAGCCTTTGAACGGGCAAGCTGGAAGCCTTGTTAAACTGTGGCTGTCGAAAAAGGCAGACTTGGTTTGGTCAGTCCAGGTCCTTTCAGAAACGAGAGCTCTGCCTCCGCACATCGCAGGAGGCCCCACGACGAACACGGATGCCGTACAGGCGTCCCATGTTCGTCCGTGTGGCTCTCAAAGTCGACGAGCCGCTCCGGTCGAACATCACTCAGGAGCGGTAATGAACGATTCTTCCATTTATGACGTCGTAGTGGCCGGGGCAGGTCCGGTTGGCTTGCTGTTGACCAGTGAACTGCGGCTGGGCGGCGCATCCGTATTGGTGCTCGAGCAGGCCGGGGACCGGGACTCTCCGCTCAAGGGCCTTCCCTTTGGAATGCGCGGGCTTTCAATTCCAACTGTCGAAGCGCTCTATCGCAGAGGACTCCTTGGAGAAGTTCAAGCCTTGCAAGCGCAAAGAGCCAAGGATGCCGACAGCAAGCCGGTGCCTGCAGCGCATTGGATGAGGCAGACGCGGCGCCCTGGCGGACACTTCGCGGGTATCCAGTTCTTCCTGGACAAGATCGACAGCACGCGATGGCCCTATGTCGTTGCCGGCCCGGCAAGCGCGCCTATGGCTTCGACCATGGCGGACCTCGAAGCCGTCCTGGACGCGCACGCGACGGCCTTGGGGGCAGACATTCGGCGAGGCCTTGCCGTGGACGGGTTCGACGCTTCGGACGAACATGTTGATGTTCTGGCAGGCAACCGGACCTTTCGCGCCCGCTGGCTCGTCGGATGTGATGGAGGCCGTAGCACCGTACGCAAAGCCGGGGGCTTTGATTTCCTGGGCACGCCGCCGGAGTTCACCGGCTACTCGGTCGAGGTCGAGTTGGCCGACCCGGAGAAGCTGACGCCAGGGCGTCAGTACACACCCACCGGGGTGTACACGTTCCAGCCTCCGGGAACCGTTGCCATGGTTGACTTTGACGGGGGCGCGTTTCATCGCAGCCAGCCCGTGACCCTGGAGCATGTGCAGTCGGTCTTGCGCCGTGTCTGCGCCTGCGACGTTACCGTAACCGCGCTCAGGCTCGCGACCACGTGGACCGACCGCGCTTTTCAGGCCGGCCAATACCGCAAAGGGCGGGTGCTTCTCGCCGGTGACGCCGCACATATCCATTCGCCGCTCGGTGGGCAAGGCTTGAACCTGGGATTGGGAGACGCCATGAACCTCGGATGGAAGCTTGCCTCCACCATTCGGGGCGATGCGCCGAGCGACCTGCTGGATACCTACGCCGCCGAGCGCCACCCCGTGGGTGCGCAAATTCTGGACTGGTCGCGTGCGCAAGTCGCACTCATGCGGCCGGGCGAAAGTTCCCGCGCTCTCGGAACCATCATTCGTGACCTCATGGAGACCCCGGACGGCGCGACCTATTTCGCCGAGCGGGTATGGGGTGCCGCGTTGCGGTATGACCTTGGCAATGCGCACCCCCTGGTCGGTCGAAGCGCGCCGGACTTCGAAGTTTCCGATGGCCGAAAACTTGCTGACTGTTTGCGTGCCGGAAAAGGCGTGTTGCTCGAGTTCGGCGCCGACACGTTGAAACCCATCGCCGGCGCCTGGAAAGACCGCATCGCCTACACGCGTGGAAGCACCGACACCCGCTTCGGCCTGAATGCGGTGCTCGTGCGCCCGGATGGCGTTGTCGCCTGGGCAAGCGAGTCGACATCCGACGCCAAAGAGTTGCTCATACAAACAACGCGGTGGTTTGGCGCAAGCCAGTCCGTCGGTTTCGCTCGTCTCCTGCCGGCCACGCCGCCCCTCAAGGCTGCTCAGCCCCTTCCAGCCGCGCCGCCTGCACCGGCCGGTGAAAGCGCTGGTTCAGCTTGCCGCGCCAGTGGTTGATCAGGTGGTAGATCAACTGGAAGCATGCGGTGAAGATCACGATGACCAGGCCGATCAGCAACAGCCGGTCACTTGCCTTGGGCAGGGTTTCGATGGTGCGCAGCGTGACGGTGGTCGCCTCCACCACGCCCACCGCCGCGCCAAAGCCCGAAGACAGCACCATGACAAAAAAGGCGCGCACCAGGCCCATCACAAACAGCATGGCCGCCACCGGCGAGCCGCTACGCAGTTGCCGCATGGCCTCGACCGCGTGGTCTGACACATAGGCCGCCGCGTACAGCGTGAGCGAAAGCACCACCGCCAGCCAGGGCGTCATGGCGAACTGCCGCTGGCCGAGGTGAAAGCCCGGCACGACGTTGACCAAAAAGAACATCACCACAAAGGTGGGCACGGTCCGCAGCAGCCCGACCAGCCAGGCGGCCGGCGTGGCGGCCAGGCCGTTATGAAAGCGAGCGGCCGCCAGCGGCGCGCCCAGCAGCATGCCGCCCAGCAGCGCGCAGGTCGCGATCTCAAAGTTCACGAGCAGTCCCGACAGGAATTGCGGCAGGAAACGCGCAAGCAGCTCAAGCATAGGCGCCCCTGCTCAGGGCCAGGCGCGACTGCCACACGTCGGCCAGGCGGTGCACCACCGCGACCAGCACCATGTAGAAAATCAGCAGCAAGGTATAGGTGGTGATGCGTTCGCTCGAGAACGACGCGACGTCGGTCAGCGCGGTCAGCAGTTCGGGCACGCCCATCACCGAAGCGGCCGGGCTGCCCCGCGTGGCGTTCACGACGAACGCGACCATCTGCGTCCTGGCCCGGTAGACCGCGGCGCTCAAAGCAGGTTGCGCCGGCGCGCGCTCTTCGCGCAGCGTGAGCATGGCTTCGGCGACGGCCTGCCCGGCGTTGCTGCCGTTGAAGACGCCCAGCACCAGCACGGCCGCGGCCAGCGCCACCAGCGGCGAGGTCGCGCCCATGGCGCCGACCACCACACCGGCCAGGATCATGAGCAGGATCAGCGGCGTCGACTGCATGGGCCACAGCACGCAGCGCATCGCCACCCTGACCCATGTCTTGTGCGAGGTCAGGCCGGCGCCAAAGGCCAGCGCGAAAGCCCAGGTCGCCAGCACGGCGCCCACCACCAGCAGGATGGAAAACCACACCCCTTCCAGAAGAAGGTCCAGGGCCACCCAGGTCTTGAACATCGCCAGCGTGACCCGCGTGCCAGTGGTCTCATGAATAAAGTTCTCGAGCTGGTCCACCTTGGGGGCGAAGGAAGTCGGCTGCAGCTGGTTGTCCAGCGGCGCCGTCACGCAGGCCGGGTCATTGAGGGCGCTGATCTGCGCGCAGTTGCTGCTGGACCAGAGCCGGCGCTGCTGCGCCAGGAAGGGCGAGTCCACACCGTGCTTCTGGGCCAGGGCCTGCAAGGCGCCCGAGATATGCAGCTGCTGCATCGACAAAGCCAGCACGTCGGCCAGGCGCTCGCCGCCGTCACGCGCCACGGCCACGCCCCAGGGCAGCGGCGCGAAGCCGAATTTGCTGTTGTAGGCCGCGGCAAACGCGGGCTGCTGCAGGTAAGACGCGAAAAAACTGTCGTCCTGCGCAACCAGCGAACAGCCGCCCAGGCGCAGCTCGTCGACCAGGCTGGAGGCCTTGTCAAACAGCTTCAGGCGCGCGCCGTTGACCGACAGCTCCGCATTGGTGCTGTTGCCCACCGTCACGCAGACGGTGTTGCCGCGCAGCTTGACCAGCCCGCCGATCTGCAGTTCCTTGCGGCCCAGCACAATGGTCTGCGACTGGTAGTAGTGCGGCCGTACAAACAGGGCTTCGCGGTCCCGCTGCAGGGTGTGGCCCATGGTGGCGATGACCAGGTCGACACGCCCCTCACCGAGCAAGGCCAGGCGGTTGGCCGGCGTGACCACCACCAGCACGGGCTCGACACCCAGCGAGCCCGCCAGCTGGTGCGCCAGGTCGATTTCAAAGCCCTGCAGCGCGCCTGTGGCATCCTCAAACGCAAACGGCGGGTAGCCGGTGCGCACGCCCACCCTCAGGGTTTTGGTGCACAGCACGCGTGCGAGCACGTCCACGGAAGCATCGCAATTTTTGCTTTTTTGCGCGGCGCCCGGCAGTGGCGCCGGCGGCTGGCGGGTGTCCTGGCCGGCGGCGCTGAAACTCAGCAGCAGCGCCAGGCCCAAGGCCAGCAGGCGGCGCATGCCCGCCACGGCTTGCAGGGTCCGGCCGCCTTCATCCACGCTGCAGATCCCCATCAGGCGGCCTCATGCTTTCCTGCTTCTCCATGCTTCCAGCTGATTTCAACGAGGTCGAAGTCCACAAACCAGTAGTCGCCCATTCTATGGATGCCCTCCCCCGCGAACCGCGCCAGCACATGCGGGCTCAGGCTGGCCAGCTTGTGCGCGGGCAATGGGGCGGAAGCGCAATAAGCGATGCGGGCCTGCAAGCCCATGGCATCGGCCATGGCCTCTGTTTTTTTGAAGTCGAGAAACACGTTGTGCGTCATCACGGCCAGGCCGCCGGGCGCCAGGTGGCGGCCCAGCCCCTTCAAAAACGGATCCACACTCCGGCGGCCGTCGATGCCGCCCGCGCTCCAGCTTGGAAGGCGGCCGTCGCCTTCGATGTGTTCAGCCGCGAACTGCGGCAGGTTGGTGACCACCAGGTCATAGCGCGCATCGCCGCAGGCAGCCCACAGGTCGCCCTGCACCAGGCGGGCCTTGGCCCGCAGGCCCTCCTGGTCGAGCAGGTCTTGCGTCGCCCGAACCGCGAGGGCTTCGAGTTCAACGCCCACCGCGCTTTGCGCCCCCAGCGCCAGCAGCGTCGCCATCACCACACCGCTGCCCGGCCCCATCTCAAGCGCCCGCGACGACAACACGCGCGCCGGGTTCTTGCGCAGGTAAAGCAGCAAGGCGGCGGTGTACTCGCTCGGGCTAAATAAGTTGTTCTCGCTCAAGACAGTCTTCCTGCATCCCGGAACCGTTGGCCTCTACACGTGGGGTGGCCGGCGTGGGGCACGGCTCGAGCGATAGTAACCTATGGATACACCTTTGTGACTACATCCAAACCCGCTGCCAGCAGGCAGGCCGCTCCCTATAATGGCTTTCCATGCGGGTGTAGTTCAATGGTAGAACGGCAGCTTCCCAAGCTTCATACGAGGGTTCGATTCCCTTCACCCGCTCCAGATCTCTGTCATTGATTGATTTCTTTCAAGAATGGCGACCGCGCTGGCCGTCGTTGCGGGTCCATTCGACGAGCCTGTTAGACATGATCGCTCACTTCATCGATCGATTTGACTTTCAGATCACCGTCAAATCTGCCAGCCATGTACGCAGACAAACAATCTGAGAACTCGTCGAGGAGCGCCAACCCTTTCGGGTCGTGATCGTTCTCGGCGGTAAATGTGAGCCGCGAACCGTCCCAGGCGCATGTAACGTTCGCGTGCCATTTGCGATGTTCCACAAACTTCTTCGCGATGTCGATGGCAGCCTCCGAGCCAGCATCCTTCGGAATACCATCGCATACGAGAACGGCTCGATAGATCATGTTTAACGCTGGCGGTAACCGGCACGCGCCGGGAGGCGAAGCCGACCAGAGCGTGTCCGGTCGACCAACGTGTTAGGTCGCACTCGTTCTTCAGGGTATGGCATGAGTCTCCAAGTATTGCCCTTTCCGTCCGATTAGAAATCGGACGCCGCTGCGAGGCCCATAGACGCTTCGCGTCCAGGAGTCTTGCCCCCCAACATATAGAACCTCAATCCACCAACCTTGCTTCGACTCGACAACTCGAAGTTCGCACTTCATGGCCTGCTGCTCTCGAACTACGCATCCAGCTCCCGTGAACGCGCTCCTCCGGGCACGGTTTTCGTCAATGTCGGGTAGAAGTGAGACGCGATACTCGCGAAACTTTTCATCGCAGTCCGCCGCCTTCCAATCCGGCGGTGGGCACTGTTCACGGCACATTTTGCTCTGAGCTTTGCGCGTGATCATCATGCAGGCGCCGCCGCACATGCTTATGGGTTCACGCGTCGACTCGCGGAAGAAGTACAGCGGACCATCGATTGCGGAATGTGCATCTACTACGCCAACGCCTCCGCAAACAAAGTGCTGCCTGGAAACGCGAAATGCATCGACTTCGCGCGACGTCCAGGTCGGCCACTTCTCGTCGCTCAAAGGCTCCACTTCCACCGCACGGGCGCCACCGAACACGAGGGCCAGCAATAGGAGTGCAGCGCGAACTGAGACGATTGGCATCGTGCAACCTAACGTTCGACGTAAGGGGCCTGCCGCAGGCAGGTCCCCTTGACGGAGGGGTTAGGTATCGCTAGCCGCATTGCCAGAGGAACTTTGCTTGGTCGCGACAGGACGGACACACAAACGCATATCCCGCGCCGCCGCCTCCAAAGTTCATGCCCCCGCCACCGCGCTCCTCAAGCTGCGCAACAAATGTCATTGGCGCGCCGCATCGGCAATTGGGTGTTTCGTCCGCTTGAATCCAAAGCGGGGCGCCCCCAAGCTTACCAACCACTTGTGAAGCCGGGGCGTCAACTGCCTCGCAATAGTGATCGTCGTCTGTGTTCTGACTCGGGGTCGGCTGGTACGAAACTCGTCTGAGACGCGACTCGGCAGGGAGTAGCGTTTCGCCTATAGGAACCTGCAGTGGAATCCTGGAGGCGCTCTCAACCAGAAGTGCAGAATTTCCTCCAGCGTTTGGATCCCACTCATCGCACATACCAGGATCATTCTGGCATTGAAAAACAAGGAGTACCTGATCCTCGTGCCCGATGGCTTCGTCAAGCGAATCAAGAGGAAGCTGGGCGAGAAACTGCATAGGGCCAGCACAAGACGAGCAGCACGGCCACATGGTGCTTGCATTGGCCAATGGTCGGCCTCCAATGGTGGAATCGGAGGGGGCTACTGGATCCGTGACCAAGAAATAAGGCATGATTTTGTATGTGACACCTAACGTTGGAGACAAGCGGCGCCGCAGGCGTCCGGCTTGGTTGACCAGTTAACCTGCATCGCGTGCTTAGTTTTTCCGCGATTCATACTTCTTCAGAATCTCCGGAATCTTGCTTTCGGGCAAGCCAGGCTGGTCGCATTTGCCTAGGAGTCGCGCCACAACCGAGTTGGGCTTTCCCGGCGCGATCTGTCCAATGCCTGTACCTGCTATTTCGAGTTCCCAAGTTATCTTGTAACGCTGAGACCATTGCACCAGCATCGTTACGATCGCGCGCGTGTCTCGACACATCATGAGCGAATCTTCTGGCTCAGAAATCTTCACCGCACCGTAGCCGCCACCAAGCGATACCCGCGAGCCACCGACCAGGCGCYTTGAATCTTCATCCCGACCGATCGAGAATGGCTCGGCCCACCAATCAACTGTCCGGGCAAAGCGCTTGGCTTGGACAGAAATTTGCGTCGCGACTGGGTCAGGGACGGGCTCTACGCTTGCAAAGTCGAAGGTGAAGCTCATAGCATTGATTTGCGGGTTAACGTTGAAATTCAGCGGACTGCACAGCAGATCCGCTGCAATGACGGGTTAGACAATTGAGCGCGGCTCATGCTTGAACTGTGCACGTTTCTCCAAAGAAATAACGTGTTCCACACCCTTTTGATCGCAAGCGCCAATCAGCGAAAAGTTACGCCTTCCCTCACGCAACGATATGTGGTTTGGTCCCGAATGCACATCAAACCTGTCAACGTCAAGGCCATCGTCCTCCCAGAAACACACTGGGCAGATGTCGTAATGCCCACGGGCATCGAGCGTGAAGTAATCACAACAGGGACATTGGTACATGATTTGTTTAACGTAAAAATGACCGCACCACCAACATGAGCGGCGAAGCCGCGGCCTGCTGTTGTGGGTCCGTGTCGATTGACAAGTTATGCATCAGCACCTGCCGCCACTATTCTCACAAGTTTCCCCTGTGCGGCCGCGTACACAACAGCCTCCGCGATTTCTGAAGCCTCGCCCTCCGCGAACAGCACACCATCTGGCCAAGGCTCCGCGAACAGCGCTTTGAATCTGCCGCGAAGCTGCGGTGCGATTGAAATCCAACTGGTCGCCGGACCATCATCTCCGCAGTTCAGGCAGCGCAGAAAGTAGCTCCCGTATTCCACGAAAGCTCCAGACGTCGGCGAACCACAACTGGAACATCGCTCAGCGCTCACTTTCTCACTCCTGAGGCATAACGTGAAGATGACCGGCCCGCTACCATTTGCGGCGAAGCCGCCTTCTGTAGATGTGGGTCCGTGTCGATTGACTTGTTAAAGCTCATGCGCAATACCCTCCTCATGCGACCCTTTCGCGCACCCACTCGCTCTTTGCATTCTGCCGCCAAGCAATCCAGCCAGGCGGCAAATCGGCCAGGGCGAGAAGGCTTGGATCAATTTGTATGATCTCGGAGAAACTCACGATAATGGCATCCGCCGGCGCCAGCTGCCTTCCGTCCAAGAATTGCCATCCATGATCGTCTGCGTCGTGCGATACGCGCAAGATTGGCACCGCTCCCCTCATGATTTGGCGCAACGAAAAAACCGCGCAATTCGGTGGCTGGTCGAACGGCCAGAACTGTTCCATGTGAGCTTTAACGTCGACGCTGACCGGAACACAACCAACGCGGCGAAGCTGCAGCCCTCAGTTGTGTTTTCGTGTCGAGAAAATTGTTATGCATTCGGTGCGACTCTCTGGCTCAGTGCCTCGGACATGTGCACGAGAATCTGCACGAGAGCGACGGCACGAGTAACGTCCAGGCTACAACGCGACCCCGAATCCAACGCAAGCGCCACAAGCGGCTCAGTCTCATGAGCCACTAACTGAAGTATCTCCGCCTCGGTCCAAAGCTTGCACGATTGACGCACGTCCCCCTCGACGCGGGCTGGCTCCGCAAACTGCTTTTCGGACGCGTCCCAGATTGAACGAGCCTCGTCCGCAATAATTTCAGCAATCTCCTTTGCATCCTTTACGGAAAGAACACAATAAGTAGAGCCCTCCGGATCAAGTTCAAGTAAAACCCTTGAGGACTCACTCCAAATTGAAGCTCGACCGCGAACTACGAGCCAATTATGAATTTTCGACATGGCGTCCCCTTGCGGCATAACGTGAAGGTGAGCGGACGCCGAAGGTGGTCCGCTCCAATGGCAGGTTAACCGTCATTGCGGGGAATCTGTGGCAAGAGCTCTGCATACGCATCTCGCGCTTCCCTGAGCGTTGCGTCTGGATGCGCGGCGCGRAACACCTTGATGGCTTCTACCTCCTGCTGCGCCGCAACGGCTTGAAGTACACCAATGGGGACAGACCGGCCACTCTTGAGACCAAGGTTCGGATGGTCGGGCTCCAAGTTCCCCAATCGAGGGTGCGTGGAAAGGCGCCCCACTTCGCGCGCTCAAAGTTGCAAACGAATCCACGGGCTTTCTCCAGTTCGAGGAAGCGACAGTGCTCACACTTAGCCGGGACGAATACCTTGCTGGTGTAGTGCTCGGTTTCGACGATCACCGGATTTGTCGGCCCTCTCTCTGGGCAAGGCCCATGATCGAGTGCGAGATACCCGCGGACCTGCTCCATGGCGCGAGTGCATCCGCCTTCAAATATGTTCTCGCAAGTACGGCACTTGGCAGGTATCGCCCCGCTCATGAAATGCGAGTAGGGAACGGGTTCGAGTGAACCGACGACGGCGCATCGTGGAATGACGGTTCGATACATGACGGTTAACGCAAAGATGACCGGACCACCAACACTAGCGGCGAAGCCGCCTTCTGCTGTTGTGGGCCTGTGTCGATTGACAAGTTAGAGAGCAGCGCAGTGCTCATTGGGACACCCGATAGGCGATGTAAGCAAGAAGGATCAATGAAATCAGCTGGATAACGGTAGAAATACGTCTACTAAGGCCAAGCACCTCCTGATCGCGCGTGTAGCGACCGAGTTGCTCCCGGTAATCGGCATCATTCTTCGAATAGCTCCCGAACATTTGAGCATGATCGGCTGCCATGGCAGTCAATTCACGCCGGAGCGACTTCTGCCGCTCCGCGATATCTGCCAGCAATTCTCTGTCTTCGTCGGCGCTCATGGCGATGCCTCCCTGCTCTCTAACGTTTGACATGAGAGGCGGCTTGCGGCTGGCGAAGCCAGCCGCAAGACGTCCTCTCGATGGAAAGGTTAGGTGGCACGCTCACTTGAACTGGGCCCGAAGGAACCACACGAAAGCACCGAGGACGATGGCAAGCGGCAGGACCTGAGCTGAACTAACAGCGAGGGTGGACAGAAACGTGGCGTGCGGTTCGACAGGCACCGTTTTTATGAAGCCAACAATTAGCGAAAACACGCCGATGAACGCACCGAACAGCGTAACGATATTGCCCCAATACGACTTGAGCTTCTCATCGAACTGCTGCTGAGCTTGAGCCTCAATCTCGACCAGCCGTCTTGCAAGAGCTTCGAAGAAGATATTTACGTCTTCGGATCGTGCCGTGTCACCGGCAATCATTCGAGGGACCTTCACGCCGCCAATGCTGATGTACTCGCGTGTGGGCAGATTTTCGTAGGAAGGAAGTCCATACTCGTTCCGCTTGGGACCAGCTTTGACTCTGAGTGCCCCGCCCTCAGCCATGGTGTCGAGCTCTCGCTGCAGATCGGCAAGGTCAATCCCAGAAAGTAGGTTCGCTAGATTCGCCGCCGTTAGCGGGTTTGGGGCTCGCTCAACAAAGGCGGAAAGAATTCTGTGACGCAAGGTCTCCATATGTCCCTCGATGTGCTGTGGCGGCTCGATGCCACCTAATGTAAAGATGACCGGACCACTGCCATCTGCGGCAAAGCCGCCTTCTGCAGGCATGGGTCCGTGTCGATTGCCATGTTATGCGGCGTTGCGCCCACGCTTAGACTCCCTGTTCTGAAATACTCGGATGACGAGGAGCGCTCCTGCGATCCACGGATACCCCAAGAAGAGCATTCCGCCCATCTCGTCCTTGATCCATGACGCCGAGCGTTCTGGCTCTTCTAGAGCAATGTAATTCGGATCAGCTACCGAATACCAGACGCTTGCCTTCTTGCCAATCCACACCGAACCGCAGCTCGATTTTCCAGGTGTCCCGGAAGCTGCACGGACTCGCTTTGTCTCTCCTACGAAGAATTGCACATAGTAGTTCCCGTGGTTTCCACAGTCCAGTTTTACGATCTCGCCGGCCACTTCGGCAAACGGTGCCTTCTCTCTGAGCACACGCAAGTCTGAATAGGAAGTCCAGAGCATGAGACCAACACCAAGGGCTGGGACAACGAAACAGGCCCAGAGTGGCATCGGCCGCGTGGATCGCTCGAACATTAGCCGCGGCTAGGCGCCGTATAACGTTTGACATGAGCGGCGACTGGAAGCGTGCGAAGCTCGCTGGAAGGCGTCCGCTCGATGGAAGGGTTAGGTTGCACGCTAGTACGCTCCGCCGTCCGGAACTTCTCCCTGGTCATTCGGAATCTTTCCCTGCGCGATCGGTTGCTCAGAGGCACCTGGGAATGGCCAAACATCGATCGCGTCGCCTTCAGCAGGTTCAGCACTCAGAAAGGTTACGAAACTCTCGAAATCATCGAATGCCAGTGGCGTTGGCGATCGCGAGCCATAGTAGTGCCACCACAGCACCGCGACAAAGCCTACGTTCTCGAGATGATGACGCACGGCCGCGAGTTGCTCCGCGGCCTTGATGTTGGCACCTGACGTTGACCATTGCGGCGAATTGCTCATTGCAACCTAACGTTTGACATGATGGGCGGGCGACAGCCGGCGAAGCCGGGTGTTGCACGTCCCCTCGATGGAAGGGTTAGGCCGCACTCTGCCGATTGCTGCCTGGCGACGGCGAGCACAGGGAGCCTCGTGCGTGCGAGCGGAGACCTTGATGGCTAGCCAAGCTTCGGAGTTCATCGATCTTCGGACCTGAGGCACAGCATTTCTCGGGGCTCAAGCGCAATGGAATGGGACTGACATGTGCCTTCTGCCTCGTTGGGCCAGCGCTTGCAGACCCACGGTTGACCGTATTCATCTATCTCCTCCACCGCGAACTCTCCTCCGATCATCGAGTCCACGCGCGATCGCTCGTCTGGCGGCAGCTTCTCGTACCACTCACCGGAAAGGCTCAGCACGCGTACGCGCGATCCGACGCGTACAACCGTTCCGTTGCAATCGATGGGTTGCCGGGACGATGCCTTCATGTGCGGCCTAACGTAATTTAGACCGCAAAACCCGCGGCTTAACTTGGCGGCTGAGGTTTAACTTGGTCATAAAAATCGTCCGAAAGCCTCTTGTTTATTGGGTTTCCGGTATATGCACTGTATTTTCACGCAGTTATAAATACTTCCATGAAACCCGGCAACCCACCGCTGCAATCGACCCGCTTGCTCGACCAGGTCAGGGAGCGGATTCGCTATCTTCACTATAGCTTCAGCACCGAGAAGCTCTATGTGTACTGGGTGCGTTTTTTCATCCGCTGGCATGGTTTGAAGCATCCGCGCGACATGGGGGCGAAGGAGGTTGAGGACTTTCTGACTATGTTGGCCGCGGAACGCAAGGTTTCAGCATCCACACACAGCCAGGCCCTGAGCGCGTTGCGGTTCTTATACCGGGGGTGCTTGGCGTCGATCCGCCCTGGCTCGACAACATCAACCGACCGACACGCGCAGTGGCATAGAGCGCCGTCATCATCTGTATGAAGAGCGATTGCAGCGCAGCGTGAAGCAGGCGGTCAAGCTTGCCGGCATCGTCAGGCCGGTATCGGTGTACACGCTGCGCCACAGCTTCGCCACCCATCTCCTGCAGGCGGGAACCGACATCCGCACGGTGCAGGAACTGCTGGGCCACTCTGATGTGAGCACCACCATGATTTACACGCATGTGCTGAAGGTTGAGGCCGGGCAGACAATGAGTCCGCTGGATTCGATCACTGGTGAGCAAGGAATGTCTGCTTTGCGGTGAGTCAGTCATCTATGACGAACCGCCGCGCCGCCTCATCCAACGCATCAGGCCGCCGACCACGGGCAGTTTTTCGTAGAGTTCTTCAGCCGCGTCCCAGTAGTCGCGGTGGTGGGTGATGCGCCCTTCGCCGTCCAGCACCAGGTGCGACGCACCGACAATGCATTGCACTTGCCCCCGCTTGAATCGCTTGAAGGCGAAGTGGAATTCCCAGGTAAAAAAGCATTGCCTGCCTTGCAGGATGCTGCCGGTGACGAAAAAGCGCGGGTTGTCCAGGCTCGCGTACATATGGCGAAACACTCGCTGGATCGCGGCCAGCCCCTGCACATCGTTAAACGGGTCTTTGAAGCGCGCGTCGGGGGCGTAGATATCGTCCAGCGTTTCGACGCCCGCAGGGGTAAGGGCCTGGAAGGTTTCAGCGATGTGGTCAGCAGCGGAGTTCATGGATTTGCTAAGCCTGTCTGAGTCGGCGTGTCGCCGCAAAAAACAAGGGGTAGGGCAAAAGCCGCAAGGCTTTCATCCAGCGGGTAAAGCGTTTGGGGAAGTGGATTTCAAATTCTCCCCTTGCCCAGCCCCTCAATATCTCCGTCGCCGCCTGTTCAGGCGTGATCAGGGCCGGCATCTTGAACTGATTCTGGCGCGTCAACGGCGTCTTCACAAAGCCGGGGTTGATCAGCGACACACCCACACCCCGGGCGTGCAGGTCCAGGTACAGGGTCTCGGCCAAGTTGATGAGAGCGGCCTTGGTCGGGCCGTAGGCCAGGCTGTTGGGCAGGCCGCGATAGCCCGCCACGCTGCCCATCAGGCTGATGTGGCCGCGCTGGCCGGTGTGCGTGTCCGGCGGCCGTGCCAGCAGGTATGGCACTACCGCGTCGATCAGGTAAAGCGCGCCGAGGTAGTTCACTTCGTTGTGGCGCACAAGGTCGACCAGGTCCATATCCGTGGCGTCCATGGCGTGATAGTGCCCCGCGCAGTACAGCACGCAATCGAGCGCGCCCTGCGCGGCCAGGCTTGATGCGGCGGCCTTGACGGCGCGCGCGTCCGTCACGTCCAGCGGCAGGGACATGGCGCCGGCGTGCGCATCGACGAAGGCGCCGAGCGCGTCGATGTTGCGTGCCGACACCACAATCTTTGCGCCCTGGGCGTGCAACGCCGACGCGGTGGCCCGGCCGATGCCGGTGGACGCGCCCACCAGCCAGACCGTACGGCCGCGCCAGTCCTGCATGCGGGAGTTCAGTGCCATGGCGTCCTATCGTTTGATGAAGGAGAGCGTCACTTCGCCCAGCCCCACGCCCCATTTGCGCATGGCGGCTTTGTTGAGCATGACCTTGTCGTTCATAAGGTACATCCAGTCGTCGAACTGCACGTTGACCACCCTGCCCTCCACCGGCAAGGCCAGGGTGTAGGCCCAGTTGAAGGCGTTGCCGCTTTGCCGGCCCTCGGCGGTACCCACCACGTCGTCGGCCTGGCCGCTGTAGCGCCCGTCGGCGTGGCGGGTCAGGCGCCAGATGCGCCGCTGGGTGGTTCCGTCGGAATAGCTGAAGGCTTCGTCCAGCACGCCGGAGTCGCCCTTCCAGGTGCATGTCATCACCACGGTAAAGCGCTTGACGACCTTGCCCGAGCGGTCGGTGAAGATGCCGTACGCATCGAGCGTGCCGTTGAAGTAGTCGCGCAGTTCCAGCACCGGGGTTTCTTTGGCGTAGTCCTGGACTTGCGGCGTGCTGCATGCGCCCAGCAGTGCGGCCGAAAGCACGGCGGCGGGAATGAGTGCGCGGCTGAAAAAAGTGCGTTGTGTCATGGTGTGTGCGGCGGGGCCGCCGGTTGGATGATGAAAATCTGCAGTGCGCCGGCCGCCAGGGTCTTGAGCGCGCAGGGCAGCAGGCAGTAAGCGGCGGTGAGCACGTTGGACGCGCCGGCATCGCGCGCGCCGGGCACATAACCCAGCCAGCCCAGCAAAGGCAGGGCCAAGCCGGCGGCCAGCGCCAGGTTCAGCTTGGTGGCGAAGTTCCACCAGCCGAAGTAAGCGCCTTCAGCGCGGCCGCGATCACCGGCCCCGGCAATGACGCCCGCCAGGAGTGCGCCGGGAAGGACCAGGTCGCTGCCCAAGGCCGCGCCCGACAAGGCGCAGACCAGCAAAAACCAGGGCGCATCGCCCGCGCCCAGCTGGCTCGCGCCCAGAAAAACGGCAATGGACAGCAGCATGCCGAAGCGCCAGCTGTGCACCAGCCCCCAGCGCTTGACCCCGCGCAGCCACAGCGGCATGGACAGCGCGCCGCACACAAAGTACACCGCCAGCGCGGCGGACTGCATGGCCCCGCTGGCCTGCAGACGGTCCTGCAGGAAAAACAGCACAAGCGTCGCCGGGATGGCGCTGGCAATGCCGTTGAGCAGGTAGACGCCCAGGAGCCGGCGAAAGCCGGGGTTGCGCCACGGGTGCCAGAGCGTGTGGGGTGCCGCGGTCATAGTCGCATGGCGATGCCGCGCTGGCTGAGGCGCTGCGCGCCAGGCCCACCAGCCCCCAGCCAGACCGAAGAACAGCAGAGCCAGCATGGCGGGCAGGCCCAGGAGTACGGGAGTGACCGTCGCGAGCAGCACCCCGACCAGGCCCAGCCCTTCGCGCCAGGCCACCACGCGGCTGCGGTAGAGCGCGTCACCGCCGAGCATGGCACCCCAGGACTGATGCGCGACCGACAAGGCGCTGTAGGCCGCATAGGTCACCACCAGCCAGAACCCTGCCCACCAAAGCAAGACCCCGGGTTCATTCACCAGCGGCACAAACAAAAAAGAAAATCCCACGGCCAGCACGGCGGCCGCCACCGCGCCCATCGCCAGCACCGCGCGCAGCGAGGCGGCATACAAGCGATCGCATAAACGGCCCAGCAGCGGATCAATGACCGCATCGAGCAGGCGTGCGCCCAACAGCACAGCGCCCAAAGCCGCCAGCGACACCCCCCAATGGCGCGCATACAGATTGGGCATCAATACATAAAGGGGCAGAGCGCAAAACGCCAGGGGCAGACCCAGCAGGCCGTAGCGCACGCCGTCACCCACACTCCAGGCTTGGTATACCGTTTCGGTTTGGACTGCCGTGCGGAGATTCATGGTGCGCCGCCCGCCGGGACCGGTGATTTTTCCTGCGCCAGCAGCGCGCGGCGCAACTGCGGCTCAGAGGTTTGCGGTGACAGCCAGATGCCGAAAAAGAGTTTGGCAAACAGCGGGTCGCGCACCTCGCCGAGCAAGCGGCCGTTGCTCCAGAACACCGCGCCCGTGGCGGGCTGGTTCAAACCGGTGATGCGATCGCCGGCCTTCACATCCGGGAACAGCGCGCGCATCTGGCTTTCCCAATCGGCTTCCTGGGCGGGGGCCATGGCCGCCTGGCGGCGCATCTCGGCAATGGACCGTTTGGCGATGTCCGCACCCTTGAAGTCACGCAGGTAGGCCAGCTCCAACGCAAACGGACTTTGCTCATAACCCGACCCGGCAAACCCGGGGGCGACCCAAAGGGTGGCCTGGTAGACCTCAAAGCCCCAGAACCTGAACATGGCCTGGCCGGACAGGCTGGCAGAGGGCAGGCTCGGTCGCAGTTCCTGCGGCAAGGCCTGGGCGGACACGCCAGGCAGGCAGCCGGCCACCGCCAATACCGCGCAGGCAACAGCGTTTTTCATGCCAGTCATGCCGGAGGCGAAAGCGCGGCGGGCTTGCGCAAGGTGAACTGCATCAGGTTGATGTCCCCGGTGTCAAAGGCGGCCTCGCAGTAGGCCAGGTAAAACGCCCAGATCCGCATGAAGCGCTCGTCAAAGCCGAGCGCCGCCACCTCGGCCCCGCGCGCCGTGAAGGCATCGCGCCAGCGGCGCAGGGTCTCGGCGTAGTCCGCGCCGAAGGCGAATTCGTCCACCACCTCCAGCCCCGCGGCCTGGGCCTGGCGGCGAAACTCCCGAGGGCAAGGCAGGCAACCGCCGGGAAAGATGTACTGCTGGATGAAGTCGGTCGACTTCACATAACGGTCGAACAGCGCGTCGTTGATGACGATGCTCTGCACGCAGGCCCGCGCGCCGGGTTTGAGCAGGCGGCTCACGGCGGCAAAGTACGTGGGCCAATAGGCTTGCCCCACAGCCTCCACCATCTCGATGGAGCAGATCGCGTCAAACGGCGCGTCCGGGATGTCGCGGTAGTCCTGCAGGCGCAGATCGGCGCGCCCGCCCGCGCCGGTGCTCGCGCCCAGGCGCCGCATGCGCTCGTCGGCATAGGCCAGCTGCTCGGTGCTCAGTGTCACGCCCACCACGGTCGCGCCCCGTTCAAGGGCGGCTTGCTCGGCCAGCGCGCCCCAGCCGCAGCCGATTTCCAGCACACGGTCGCCGGGCTTCACGCCGGCCATGTCCAGCGCGCGGCGCACCTTGGCGTTTTGCGCCTCGGGCAAGGGGCGGGACAGGTCGCCGTCGAACCAGGCGCTGGAGTAGTTCATGGTCTCATCCAGCCACAGCCGGTAAAACGCGTTGCCCAGGTCGTAGTGGGCGTGGATGTTCTTGCGGCTGTTGGCGCGGCTGTTGTGGTGCAGCAGGTGCCGGGCGCGGTACAGCAGCCGCCCGAACCATGTGCCGAAGACCATGGCATCGATCTCCCGGCGATTGGCGGAGAACAGCTTGAGCAGTTCGGTCAGGTTGGGCGTGCTCCAGTCCCCGGCGATGTAGCTCTCGGCAAAACCGATGTCGCCGGACTTGAGCGCGGCACCGAACACCTTCCAGTTGTGCAGCGTGATGCTGGCACTGGGGTGCCCGGGCATGTGCATGTCATGCTGCTGCGGGTGCTCACCAAAGCGGCGCTGCGAGCCGTCGGGCAGGTGCAGGGTCAGCGCGCCGTGGCGCAGGTTTTGCAGCAGGCGCATCGCGCTTCGGGCGGCGGCTGGCGCATTCTCTGGAAACGCGAGGCCTTGGGCGGTGCGGGTAACGGCGTTCATGTCGGACTCCTCAATGGGGCATATCTCCCGCGCTGGGCATCTAGCGCGAGACAAAGGTTTGCGGCGGCGCGGGTTTTCGGAAGAAAGGCACTTTTTTCAGCCACAGGCGCAGCGCCTGGACATGGATGTGCAGCACCACACCCAGGGTCATCGCGGGATAGCGCCACACGGCGCTGCGCAGGACGGCCGGCGTGATGGGTTGCAGCGTGCCGCTCACACTGGTTTGCAGCACGGCGGCGTCGGCGAAAACGTCGTCGGCGTCGTCGTAAAAATCCACGCGGGCCACCGTGCGCGCCTGTCCGCCTTGTTCGCCTTGTTCGCTGCGCATAAAGCGAAAACGGTAGTGGCCCCGCACGGGGTTGAAGGGCGAGACATGAAATACCTTGTCCGCACGCTGCTCCACGCCGTAGCGGGGGGCGTCCAGCACATAGCAGTGCCGCTCGCCAAACGTGTTGTTGACTTCCACCACGATGGCGCGCAGGCTGCCGTCCTGGTCGCCCGCCGCGCGGTGGCAATACCAGAAGCTCACCGGCTTGAAGGTGTAGCCCAGCACGCGCGGATACGTGTGCAGCCAGGCTTCGCCGGTCGCGTCATGAATGCCCTCGCGCTTGAGCACTTCGTCCAGCCACGCGATGGCGCCGCCCTGCTCCGGCGCGCGCCCGTCGCCGTGGTCGGTCTCGAAAAAGCTCAGCGGGCCCCCGCGGTTGATGTCCCACTGGCCGGGCTGGGGCGCCTGCCTGTGCAGGCTGCGCAGTGGCAGCATCAGGAAGTAGGTGGGGTAAACAAATGCGTGGCGCCGCGGGCGCAGGCGGCTGTGGCGCACCTGGCCGAAACCGATGAGCGGCACGGGCTGGCTCATGCGTCCGCCAACAGCTGCGCCGCGGCAGCCAGCCCGGCCTTGAGGCCGTCTTCATGAAAACCGTAGCCCATCCAGGAGCCGGCAAAGTAGCGATGGTGTTTTCCCTGCAATGCCGGCATGCAGTGCTGTGCAGCCACGGCGACCGGATCAAACACCGGATGGGCATAGTCGTACTCGCCGATGATGCGGTCTTGTGCGATGGGGCGCACCGGGTTCAGGGACACGATCACCGGCTGCTCCCAAGGCAGGGGCTGCAAACGGTTGAGCAGGTAGTGCAGGCACACGCGCGCGCCCTCCTGCCGGGGCAGCGCCGAGCGCTCATAGTTCCAGGCCGCCCATGCCGCCCTGCATGCCGGCAAGACGGAGGCATCCGTGTGCAGCACAGCCTTGTTGGACTGGTAGTGGATGGCGCCCAGCGTTTCACGCTCCCGCACCGTTGGCGCGGCCAGCATGTGCAGGGCCTGGTCGGAATGGGTGGCGATGATGACCTTGTCAAACAGCTCGACACCTGCATCGGTGTGGATGCGCACGCCGCCTTTGCCGTCCGGCGTGCCGTCCAGGTGTTCGATACGGCGCACCGGGGTGTTCAGCCGCTTGTCCGCAATGCCAGCGGTGATTTTTTCGACATAGTGCCGGGCGCCGCCCTGCACGGTCCACCACTGCGGGCGGTTGGTGATTTGCAGCAGGCCGTGGTTGTGGCAAAAGCGCACCATGGTCGAAACCGGGAACTGCAGCATCTGCGCGGTGGGACAACTCCAGATGCAGGCCATCATGGGCAGGAAATACCAGTCGCGAAACGCGGTGCCGAAACCTTGCTCGTCCAGAAACGCACCCAGCGGCTGGCGCAGTTGCACGTCGCTTGCGTCTTGAGCCATGCGGGTGGCCAGGGTGTTGAAGCGCAACAGGTCGCGCAGCATGCCCCAAAAGCGCGGGTTCAGCAGGTTGGCGCGTTGCGCAAACACGGTGTTCAGGCTGGAGCCGCTCCACTCCAGGACACGGCCGCTGGCGGCATCCTGGGCCCGCACCGAAAACGACATCTCCGACTTGACGGTCGCCACGTCCAGCTCCGCCAGCAGCTCGATCAATTGCGGGTAGGTGCGCTCGTTAAAAACCAGAAACCCCGTGTCCACCCCGTGGGTAAGCTCGCCGCGCGGAGTGGGCAGCGTCACGTCAACGGTGTGGGTGTGCCCGCCAAACCAGGCGCCCGCTTCCAGCAGCGTGACTTCCGCCTTGCCATGCAAGGCATGGGCGGCCGCCAGGCCAGAAATACCCGAACCCACGATGGCTACTTTGATCGACACCGGCACTCCTTGAATTGCTCAGGTCAATTATATACTGCATAGTATTTATTAAAACTACTTAGTATTAATATTTCCTCACAATTCTTTTTTCAAACCAAACTGGCTAAAATCAAGCCATGACGAGCACCCTCCCCCCCAAGGCTTCCTTCAAGGCACAAATGCTGCTGGCGCGTGAAGACGCCATCATTCAGTCGGTGAACCGTTTGCTGGCTGAAAAAGGCTTTGAATCCATGACGGTGGACGAAGTGGCCGCCGACGTGGGCATTGCCAAGGCCAGCCTGTACAAGCACTTCCCCAGCAAGGAAGACCTGGCGGCGGCGGCCATGGTGTCCGTCATGCGCCGGGCACAGGCTTTTCTGGACACATTGCCCACTGAGCTGTCCGCCGTGGACAAGCTGCGCAGAGTCGTGGCGTGGACCATGGGCCTGAAGCTGGCGGGTGAAATGCCTTCGCTGCCCAGCCAGAACTCCAGCCTTCGGACCGCGCTGATGGGCAACAAAGACTACATGGACGGGCTCATGGACGTGAGCGATCGTTTGGGCGCCTGGATTGAAGCGGCCCAGGCCCAAGGCGCCCTGAACCCCAAGCTCCCGCCCGTCGTCGTGCTGTACACGCTATACGCCCGCGCCTGCGATCCGGTTCTGGAGTTCCTGAAAATGGGCGAGCTCTACACCAACGATCAGATCATCGCTTTCGTACTCAGCACCTGCTTTGAGGGTCTTGAAACCAGGTAAGGGCACCGTCACGCGTGCCGGATCGCGAGCTCAGGAAGCGGGTCACTGAAAAGTGTTATGGCCAGCGCTGGCCATCTTTCGATGCCGTTGAAGAGATCTGCAATGAGCGCTCTAACGGCCCTGATTTCGACGAAATTCAACCGCCAGGCTTTCTTGCAGGCCGTCCACCACAGCTTGAAGTCTTCCCAGGTATGGCGCCCTGATGAGTGCGATCTGCATCTGTAAATCCAGGCCGCGCACGCTGATGGCGCGTAACCCGGACCGCTTCAAACTTGTTGCCTTGCGTTTAGGAAGCATTCCGATACCCAGGCCTCTTTCGATAAGCGATGCCTGCAGGGCCATGTCGTGGACCTCCGCCGAGATACGAAATTGCGAGCCACTCTTCTCTACTGCGCCACGCAAAGAGGCGCGCGACCCGCACAGGGTATCCGGTGTGAGAATCCAGCCGAATCTATTTAGCTCGCCAAGGGAGGGCGTTCTTGGCAGAGCCAGGTTGCGCGAGGCAAGAAAGACAAGGTCGTCGCGCGCCAATACCGGGCCGGGCAACATGGCCAAGCTGTCTCTCGCTCCTGCCACCATGACAAGGGCGGCGTCCAGTTCGCCTTTGTCCACTTTCGGAATGAGTTCGTTTGTCCATCCCGCAGTCAATCGCAGGTTCAGGTCCGGAAAATTCTGCTTCAGATATTGAAGGCTGTTTACCACGCCGGATTCCGCCAGGGCATGCGCTATTCCAACTCTGAAATCCCCGGCGGGGGTTGCATCAACAGCGGCAGCGTTCTTCAGCTCCTCAAACGCGGCAAGAACCTTTCTGGCGTGCCCCAACACGGCCATACCAGCGGAGGTTAGACGCGCCGGTTTTGCGCGGCGATCCAGCAGCGTGGTGCCGAGTACTTCTTCCAGGCGCTGCAATTGCCGCGTGACAGCTGGCTGCGTCAATGGAATGCGATTTGCGACCGCTTGAATTGAGCCGGTCTCAGCAAGAAGAACAAAGGCTTTTAACTCGGCAAGCATCATGCACCGTTGGAATGAAAATTATCAAAATAATGAATTTGATTAATGTCAATCACTGAAGGATAGTGCATCGCCTGGACAAAACCAACAGGAGAAAGCATGAAATCCATAGTGATCGAAAAGAATGGCTTTGACGGACTGAAGTTGATCAGCCAGGAAGCGCCCCTGCCGGGGCCTCGGCAAGTTCTTTTGCGTGTCAGGGCGGTCGGGCTGAATTACCGCGACGTTGAAATAGTGCTCGGCTCCTATCACACACCCTTCAAGTTTCCGCTCGTGCCGATGTCGGACTGCTTGGGGGAAGTGATCGAGGTCGGGAAGGACGTCACGCGCGTGAAAAAGGGCGACCGGGCCGTTGTGGCATTTTGGGAAAGGTGGCACGACGGCTCCTTTGATGCGAGTGTCGCGGGATCGCCGCTGGGCGGCCCCTCAGACGGTGTTTTGAGCGAGCAGTTTCTGACAAGCGAAGACAGGCTTGTGGTCGTGCCGCCGGAAATTAGCGACATCGAGGCGGCGAGTCTTCCTTGCGCTGCATCCACGGCGTGGAATGCCCTTGTCACTTCTGGAGGCGTAAAGCCGGGTGAGGTGGTACTGGTGCAGGGAACCGGCGGGGTGTCCTTGTTTGCCATGCAATTCGCCGCGATGGCGGGTGCTCAGGTTGTGATTACTTCCGGCAGCGATGAGAAGTTGGAAAAACTGACCACGCGGGGCATCTTGGGGAAAGTAAATTACAAGAGATATCCCAACTGGTCAGTTGAGGTTCTCAAACTGACGAATGGCCGGGGTGTCGATCACGTTCTCGAGGTCGGCGGACCCCAAAGCTTCGAACATTCACTGAAATCGATTCGCCCAGGAGGCCAAATTAACGTGATCGGCTATCTGGGCGGCGTTGATGGGGGGATCAATCCCCTGGATATTTTCCGCAAGCAGGCGACCGTTCGAGGAATTCCGGTCGGTTCACGCCGAATGCTGCAAGAACTGGTCCAAGCGATGGCATCGACGAAGACAAAACCGATGATTGATTCCGTCACCCACTGGA
This sequence comes from Polaromonas sp. P3_B1, assembly GCF_056402935.1. Classification (NCBI taxonomy): domain Bacteria; kingdom Pseudomonadati; phylum Pseudomonadota; class Betaproteobacteria; order Burkholderiales; family Comamonadaceae; genus Polaromonas; species Polaromonas sp. P3_B1. The sequence continues at coordinate 24,930 of NZ_JBFUGK010000023.1, read as the reverse complement.
CAAATGCCGCGCAGGCGCTTCAGCGCCTCCATTCGGGAAAACACTTTGGCAAAGTCATTTTGTCTTTCTGAGTCATTTCGTTCAGGCAAGCCAATTTGCGACCTTGCCACCGGAATTTATCCCGATTGTTCTAAAAATCGGAGGCAGTGGGTCGGCGACTTGGGGCCTGTTACCGCATCACGATGATGGCGATGCCGAGCAATGTCAAGCCGCTGCCGGCCAGCGTGATCGCCGTGATCCTGTCCTGGTTCTTGAACAGCAGGTGGCTGAGCGGAAACACCAGGATGGGTGTGCACAGCGTCACCAGCGTGGCGACGGACAAGGGGATATAGCGCATGGCGCCGATCGCGCACATCTGCGCCGTGATGGTGGTCACACCTATGGTGGCAAACAACGCCATGCCGCTGCGGCTGGCCGCGCGCGCGCGCGAAACAATGCCGCTTTTGTCGGCGCTGAAAGCCAGCTGCAACGCCAGGCCGCAGGCCGCGCCTATCAGCGCGCCCAGGACGGGCTCGTTCCAGCTGCGCACGGCGCTTCCGCGCAGCACATTGCCGATGGCGTAGGCCAGCGAACTGCCCATGCCCAGCAGCAGCACCGATTGCATGAGGCGCTGGATCACCGAGGACCCGACGACGGCGGGCGCGGGCTCGCCGTCGGGCACCATCGCGGCGACTGTGCTGCGCCGCGAAAAAACACCGGGCTTGCTGCTGACCAGTATCAGCCCGGCGATGGTCATCACCATGCCCAGCACCACCAGCGGCGTCAAGCGCTCCCCCAGCAGCAGCCAGGCCATGGTGGCGGTAAAGAGCGGGCTGCTGATCTGGAAAATGCTGGCCTTGGCGGGGCCGAAGCGCACCACGGACTCATAGAAAAACCAGCGTCCCAGGTAGGTCGAGAACCCGCCCGCCGCCGCGAACATGAGGAATGCGGGCAGGTTCCATTGCAGGCTGTCGGTGCGCAACTGCATCTGCACCCCCAACGCCAGCGCGGAAAACACCACGTTGGTGGACGTCGCAATCAGGAAGCCCAGCCCCAGGTCCAGGCGGGCGGACGCCGCCTTGGTAATGAGGATGGAAGCGGTGAAGAGCAGCAAGGCCCCGCCGGCCAGCAGGTAGCCCAGGTAGGTGTCAGACATCCAGCCTCATTTTGTTGTCGTTCCGGAGAATCGCGCGCCTTTCACCACGGCTATATCTTGAACGCCTCGAGCGATTCGGGCGCGAACAACTCTTCGGGCAAGAGCAGCCGTTTGGACAGGCCCTGCTCAAAGGAGTAGCGCAAAAAAGTCTGCAAGGTGTTCTGGTTTTTCTCAAAGCCATAGGGCCAGAAGTCTTCGCCCATCTCGCGCCTGACCTGCTCCACGTGCGAAGTCAGCCAGGGCAGCATCGCCTTGAGGGCCGCGGTTTCGTAAAGGTCTTCATAGGTGCGGCGCTGCGACTCTTCGAGCGCCTTCATCATGGAGCGCGCCACCCAGCGGTTGGCCTCGTAGACGTCGCGGCGTATCGCCACCGTGTGCATGATGGGAAAGATGCCCGTCTCTTTGAAGTAGTTGCGCTCGACCTGTTCGTAGTCGTCAAACAGGCGCAGCACCTTGCCGCCGCCCTTGAGGAAGCTTGAGGGCATGCGTGCGGTGTAAAGCGCATCGATCTCGCCGTCGAGCAGCATCTGCGCCAGGGTTTGCTCGGGCCCTATGCGTTCGACCTTGATGTTGGGCGGCAAATCGAGCTTGATTTTTTCAGAGCGCCCGGGCTCCTCTTCACCGCCGGTGAAGTACGTCACGCTGTCGACGGGCACGCCGTAGTGGTCGGAGAGAATGCCGCGTATCCACACCGGCGCCGTCATCTGGTACTCGGGGTTGCCGACGCGCTTGCCGATCAGGTCCTTGGCTTCGCGGATGCCTGAGTTGGCGTTCACATAAATGCAGGAGTGGCGGAAGAAGCGCGAGGGAAAAACCGGGATCGCCACAAAGGGCCGCGACTCGTTGAACATGGACACGGTGTACGACGAGAGCGACATTTCCGCGACGTCAAACTCCTTGTGCCGCAGCATGCGGAAGAAGGTTTCTTCCACCGGCATGTTGAGGTAGTTCAAATCGATGCCGTCGGGCTGCACGCTCCCGTCCATCAGGGCGCGGGTGCGGTCGTAGTTCCAGCAGCCGAAGCTCAGTTTCAGTTTTGACATGTGGCCGTGTGTTCCTTGAGAGAGATTTCAGAGGGGATTACTCTGGTTTGATGCCTGAAGCGGCGATGGCTTTGCTCAGGCGTTCGTTCTCGCCGAGGATGGCTTTGCCGTAATCGGCCGGGCTGCTGCCTATGGGCTCTATGCCGGCATTGTTGAGCGTGGCGATGACGTCCGGCATCCTGGCGATATGCGCCATTTCGGCGCTGATGCGTTCAATGGCGCTGGCCGGTGTGCCGGTGGCGGCCAGCACGCCCACGATGGGCGCAAAGTCAAAACCCGGAATGATTTCGGCGATGGCCGGCACATTGGGTTCCTGGGCCGAGCGCTGGGCGGAGTTGGTGGCCAGCAGCTTGACCTGCCCACCCTTCACAAAGCCCACCAGCGACGGCAAGGCCGAAAACAGCACATCGACCTGGCCGCCAATCAGCGCGGGCACGGACTGCCCCGTCCCCTTGAAAGGCACATGCGTGAGCTGCAGGCCCAGCGCGGCTTTCAGCGCCTCCATGGTCAGGTGGTGGGTGCTGCCGATGCCGGAAGACCCATAGTTCAGCGTGCCGGGCTTGGCCTTGGCCAGCGCGATGAATTCCTGCAGCGTGTTGGCCGGCACCTTGGGGTGCACCGCCAGGTACAGCGGCGCGCGCGCCGCGAGCGAGACCGGCATGAAGTCGCGCTTGTAGTCATAGCCCAGGTTTTTATAGATGGCGGGGTTGATGGAGAACATCGAGCCGTCGGTCACCAGAAAGGTGTAGCCGTCTTTGGGCGCCGTGGCCAGCGCCTGCGCGGCCACCACGCCGTTGGCGCCGGGCCGGTTGTCGACCACCACCGCCTGGCCCAGTCTGTCGCCCAGGCGCTGCGCGAAGATGCGCGCCACCGTGTCGGGCAGGCCGCCGGCCGCATAGGGCACGACAAATTTGATGGGCCGGCTCGGGTAGGCGCCTTGGGCCCCGGCGAATTGGGGCAACAGCATGCCGGCCGCCAGCAATGCGCTGGCCAGCAAGAGGGAGCGGCGTGATGGGTTCATGGGTTTGTCTCCTGGTTTAGGGGCTGGTTTTATTGACTAACTTATTGACTAATTTGATCGGCACGGACGGAAAACGATAAGGATAGAGAAGAAGTGTGAGGAAGAAAACGCAGCTTGCCTGTTGATGTTTCGTTACTTCAAACCATTCACCGTTCGGGCTGAGCTTGTCGAAGCCCTTCGACAAGCTCAGGGCGAACGGTGATGATTTGGTCATGGTTTGCACAGCGCTCAACAGGCTGCCCACCTAGGTGGAGTAGGACGGCTCCAGCGCCGGCTCTCGCGTGTCCCAGACATACGATGCCTGGTAGGCGCGCCAGTCGGTGGTCTTGGGCACGATGGCCTGGAAGGCGACCACACTGGACGGAATGCGCAAGGCGCCCGTGCCTATGGCGGCCCCGCCGGCCTGGAAGGCGCGCACCGCCTCCAGCATCTGCTTGCGGAACTCGACCACCGCCATGTCGCTGGCGCCCAGGCGCTCGTGCGTGCGGTCGGCAATCGGCCCCATGGTGACCCACATCGCGATGTCCTGGTTCGGGAACCCGGTGATGCCGGTGAAATTCCCGGCCTTCATGGCCTCGCGGTCCTGCCAGAAACTATTGCCGCGGTTGCGCAGCGGCGCATAGTTGGTGTCCAGGTCGATCCCGATCTGCTGGCCCAGGAATCTGCGCCAGGTGTCGGTGTCCGGCGTTTGCGAAGGATGGCCCCAGGCGATGAAGTAGAACGCCGTGTTGGTGTCGTCCATCGGCACATTGATGTTGGCCACGTTGTAGAGGTTGTTGGGCGGTATCAGCGCGGTGGCCGGCGCCACGAACACGGTGGAGCGGATGTAGTCGTTGGCGGCCGCATTCTTGATGGGGCGGCGGATTGCGGCATACCGGAAGCCGTAGCCGCCGCGCTCCACCTGCATGCGCGGCGCCTTGTCGGTCGAGGGGCGCAGCCAGTTGGTGTCGGTGGCTTCGGCGCCGTCCACGCGTGCCGGCACCATGTCCGACGAATGCAGGCTGGAGCTGTGGGCCGAATCGATCGCGCCTTCAAGAATTTGCGCCCAGTTGCAGGGAATGAGCGCCTTGGCGATGGTCACCCGGACATCGGCCGTGGGCGCCCAGGCCGGCGGCACGAACTCGGGCTGGGTTTCCTTGGGGCCCATATAGGCCCAGACAAAACCGCCCCACTCTTTCACCGGGTAGGCCAGGTGCTTGACCTTTTGCGCCATGCCGCTGGCGGCGGGCTCGGAAACCATCTCCAGCACATTGCCTTCGACGTCCATCTTCCAGCCGTGGTACAGGCAGCGCAGGCCGCAGTCTTCGTTGCGGCCGAACACCAGCGACACGCGCCGGTGCGGGCAGTATTCGTCCATCACGCCGACGCGGCCCTTGGTGTCGCGAAACACCACCAGGTCTTCGCCGAAGACGCGTGCCTTGACGGGGGTGCCGTCGGGCTCGCTGACCTCCTCGATCAGGCAGACGGGCGTCCAGTGGCGGCGCATCATCTGGCCCATGGGGGCTTGGCCTTCCACGCGGCAGAGCAGTTCATTTTCTTCAGCGGTCAGCATTGCGGATGTCCTTCTGGTCGGTGATGTCGTCAGTAACGGCCTGTGAACAGCGGCCTTGGATCAACAGGTTAAACAGGTTTAAAAACAGCTTGCAAATCCGGGGCAAGATGATTATTCTTAGATGACTAAGAATATCGTCGTTTTGTGATTTGTCAAGAAAATTAGTGGAGACAAGAATGAGCGTTAACCCCAGGGATCCGGCCATCGACCCCGACTTTTTCACGCTGAAGGTAGCGCGCAAGGAGGAAGTCGCGCAAGGTATTTATCTGTTCGAGCTACACCATCCTGAAGGCGCGCCCCTGCCCGCTTTCACGGCCGGCTCCCACCTGACAGTAGAGGTGCCCAGCGGCATGCGCCGCAACTACTCGCTGTGCAGCGACCCGGCCGACACGGGCGCCTGGCAGATCGCTGTCAAGCGCGACGAGCGCGGCCGCGGCGGCTCGATCAGCATGGCCGACGAAGTGCAGCCGGGACAGTTGCTGCCCGTCAGCGCGCCGCGCAACAATTTCGAACTCGCCGCGCATGCGAACGACTTTATTTTCATCGCGGGCGGCATAGGCATCACGCCCATCCTCTCCATGATGCGGCAGCTCAAGCGCACGAAGGCCGGCGGCTTCAAGCTCTACTACTGCACGAGGGACGCCGCCGGCACGGCATTCAGCAAAGAGCTGCAGGCTGAATTCCCCGGCCAGGTGCAGATACACCACGACAACGGCCATATCGACGATGCGCTGGACCTGTGGCCGGTGTTTGAAAAGCCCGGCCCCGCCCACGTCTACTGCTGCGGCCCCAAAGGCCTGATGGACAGCGTGGCCGACATGTCGGGCCACTGGCCTTCAGGCAGCGTGCATTTCGAAAGTTTTGGCGTCGACGCCGCCGTGTATGCCGAAAACACGCCCTTCAGCGTGCGTCTGCCCAGAAGCGGCAAGACCGTGGAAGTCGGCGCGGAGCAAACCATTCTGGAAGCCCTGCGCGGCAGCGGCCTGCGTGTGGCCAGCTCCTGCGAAAGCGGCACCTGCGGCACCTGCAAGACCGCCCTCCTTGCAGGCGAGGCCGAGCACCGCGACATGGTGCTGACCGATGACGAAAAAGCCGATCACATCATGGTCTGCGTCTCGCGCGCAAAATCGCCGGAACTGGTACTGGACTTATGACACAGCGCACATTGAAACTCGGCATCGTCGGCCTGGGGCGGGCCTTCACGCTCATGCTGCCGACCTTTGTGCACGACGGCCGCGTGAAGCTGGTGGGCGCGACCGACCCCCTAGACGCCGCGCGCGCGCAGTTTGAAAAAGACTTCGGCGCGCCCAGCTACGACTGCCTCGAAGCGCTCTGCGCCAACCCGGCAGTCGAGGCGCTCTACATCGCCTCGCCGCACCAGTTCCATGCCGAACACGTGCGCCTGGCCGCCTCCTTCGGCAAGCATGTGATGGTGGAAAAGCCCATGGCACTGACGGTGGACGAATGCACCGGCATGATCGACGCGGCCCGCGCCGCGGGTGTCCACCTCATCGTGGGCCATAGCCATAGCTTCAACACCCCGATACGGCGCACGCGCGAACTGATTGACACCGGCCGCTACGGCGCGGTCAAGATGATCCACGCATTGAACTTCACCGACTTTCTTTACCGCCCGCGCCGGCCCGAAGAGCTGGACACGGCCGCCGGCGGCGGCGTGATCCACAGCCAGGCCACGCACCAGATGGACATCGTGCGCCTGCTGGGCGGCGGGCTGGTGCGCAGCGTGCGCGCCCACACCGGCGCCTGGGACGCCACCCGCCCCACCGAGGGCGCCTACAGCGCCTTGCTGGGTTTTGAAGGCGGCGCCTTTGCCTCGGCCACCTACAGCGGCTACGGCCACTTCGATTCGGACGAGCTGCTCGGGAGTATCGGAGAAATGGGCCAAGCCAAAAACCCGGCCGATTACGGTGCGGCGCGCAAGCGCCTCCAGGGCGCGGCCACGTCCGCCGAAGAAAGCGCGCTGAAGGCGGCCCGCAACTACGGCGGCAGCCTCTACACCGCCGGCAGCGCCCTGCCCGCCGGCCTGCAACACCAGCATTTCGGCCACATCGTCGTGAGCTGCGAAAAAGCCGACCTGCGACCAGGGCCCTCAGAAATCACCATTTACGCCGACAACGAAAAAACCGTGGAAGCCCTGCCCGCCCCGACCGTCCCGCGCCAGGAAGTGATTGACGAGCTCTACGCCGCCGCCGTCCATGACAGGCCGGCGGTGCACAGCGGGCAATGGGCCCGCGCCACCACGGCCGTCTGCCTGGCCCTGCTTGAATCGGCGCGCAGCGGCCGGGATTGCGTGCCCCCGCACCAAGTCGGTCACAATGCGGGGTCATGAGCAACGACACCCAAAATATCATCCGCCACTGGCGCGAAGCCGTGCCCAATGACCGCCTCGCGCACCTGATCCGCGATGCCTCACGCGCCTTTCACCGCGCGCTGCAGGTTCGGCTGGCGCGGCATGGGGTGCCATTCGGGCACTGGACCTTTCTGCGCATCCTCTGGGAATCCGACGGCCTCACGCAAAAAGAACTCAGCGAGCGTGCCGGCGTCATGGAGCCCACCACCTTCACCGCCATGAAAGCCATGGAGGCGCTGGGCTACATAGAGCGCAAGCAACTGCCCACCAACAAGAAAAATATGTATGTGCACCTGACCGACCAGGGCCGCGCACTCAAAAAGTTGCTGGTGCCCCTGGCCGAAGAGACCAACAACGTGAGCATTGAAGGCATAGAGCCCGCGGACATCAAGACCACGCGGGCGGTGCTGCTGGCCATGATCGAGAACCTCGCCCGGGACGAGCTCCTGCRGGAAAGAACCCCACTGGCCAGGCGCAGGGCTGCGGCCGCTGATCGCGATCCGCAGGAGGCAGCCGAAAAGGTGAAAATTACCCAAAAAAAGAAACCCGCGAGCCGATAAGCGCGCGGGGAATTCCGGGACGCCAAAGCCGCCGCCTGAAAGGCCGGCGGCTTTTGCCTTTCAGGGCCTCAGATCAGCGTGACGCCGGTCTTGGCCTGCAGCGTTTCGCGCGTCACGCCGGGCGCCAGCTCCACCACCTTGAGGCCCTGGGGCGTCACGTCCATCACGGCCAGGTCGGTGATGATGCGGTCGACCACGCCCACGCCCGTGAGCGGCAGCGTGCATTTGGGCAGGATCTTCAGGTCCTCGGTGCCGTCCTTCTTTTTGGCGACGTGCTCCATCAGGACGATGACGCGCTTGACGCCCGCCACCAGGTCCATCGCGCCGCCCATGCCCTTGACCATCTTGCCCGGGATCATCCAGTTGGCCAGGTCGCCTTTTTCGCTGACCTGCATGGCGCCCAGGATGGACAGGTTGATCTTGCCGCCGCGGATCATCGCGAAGCTGTCATGGCTGCCGAAGATGGACGAGCCCTTGATGGTGGTGACGGTCTGCTTGCCCGCATTGATCAGGTCGGCGTCGACCTTGTCGTCGGTCGGGAAGGGGCCAATGCCCAGCATGCCGTTTTCCGACTGCAGCCAGACTTCCTTGTCGCCGGTGAAGTTGGCCACCAGGGTCGGGATGCCGATGCCGAGGTTCACGTAAAAACCGTCTTCGAGTTCCTGGGCGGCACGCGCCGCCATTTGGTCTTGGGTCCAGGGCATGGTCAAACTCCCGCTTTCTCGGTGATGGTCCGCTTCTCGATGCGTTTTTCAGGGCTGGCATTGAGCACGATACGGTGCACGTAAATGCCCGGCAGGTGGATGTCGTCAGGCGCCAGTTCGCCGACCTCAACGACCTTCTCGACCTCGACGATGCAAATCTTGCCGGCCATCGCGGCGGCCGGGTTGAAATTGCGCGCCGTGAGGTTAAAGCGAAGGTTGCCCGACTTGTCGGCCACATGCGCCTTGACCAGGGCCACGTCGGGCACCAGCGAGCGCTCCATCACATAGGTCTCGCCGTCGAATTCGCGCAACTCCTTGCCCTCGGCCACCTGCGTGCCCACGCCGGTCTTGGTGAAAAAGGCCGGGATGCCGGCGCCGCCGGCGCGCAGCTTTTCGGCCAGCGTGCCCTGGGGCGTGAACTCCAGCTCCAGTTCGCCGGCCAGGTATTGGCGCTCGAACTCCTTGTTCTCGCCCACGTAGCTGGAAATCATTTTTTTGATCTGCCGGGTTTCCAGCAGCTTGCCCAGGCCGAAGCCGTCAACGCCCGCGTTGTTGGAGATCACCGTCAGGTTCTTCACCTGGCTATCGCGCAGCGCGTCAATCAGCGCCTCGGGAATGCCGCACAGGCCGAAGCCGCCCACGGCCAGCAACTGGCCGTCCTTGACCACGCCTTTGAGGGCCTCCGCGGCGGAGGGAAAAAGTTTCTTCACAAATCATCTCCTTGTGTTCCAGGCAATCCATTACGATACTACTTATCAAGTTACGTAGTTTTCCCTAAAGGTTTGTACTGTGGAAGTGGATTACCAGCTCGCATTCGACCTGGCGCCGGTGGGACTGGTGCTGTCCCGCAACCGCTCGATTGTGGACTGCAACCAGCATTTATGCGAGATGTTCGGCGCCACGCGCGAACAACTCGCGGGCCAGTCCTTCCTCATCCTCTACCCCAGCGCGGATGAGTACGAGCGCATAGGCGCGCGCATGATTCCCATCCTGAACGCCAAGGGCCTGTACTCCGACGACCGCATCATGAAGCGCGTGGACGGTCGCAACAAGGGCGAAACCTTCTGGTGCCACGTCACCGGCCGCGCCCTCAACCGCAGCGCGCCGCACGAAGCCGGCATCTGGACTTTCGAAGACCTCAGTTCGCGCCGCCCCGTCACAGCCGAACTCACGGCGCGCGAACGCGAGGTGGCCGCCCACCTGATGGACGGCCTGACCTCCAAGGAAATCGGCCGCGCGCTGGTCATCAGCCACCGCACCGTCGAGATCTACCGCGCGCGCCTGATGCGCAAGTACAAGGCATCGACCACAGCCGACCTCGTGCACAAGCTGATGGCCGGCTCCTGATTCCATTCCCAAATCAGGCGTGCACTTTGTCGGCCCGCCTTGCCGTGCTGTAGCACTGTCTGCGGCAAGCCTTCGCGTTCACACCTGATTTGGAAATGGAATGAAACAAGCGGTCAGAAACCCGGGCCGCCCTCTTCACCCGCCAGCCGTTCAAACGGCAGCGCCTGCTTGACCAGGATCACCGTGCAGGGCGCCGCCATGGCGACCTTGATGGGCACCGTCGCCAGCAGGCGCTGCATCTGCAAGCCGTGCGTTGCCGCACCCATCACGATAATGCCGACCTGGTTGCCCTGGGCATAGTGCAGCAGGGCTTGCGCGACGTCGCCCGATTCGATGACATGGAAAGACAGCGAGCGGCTGTCCAGACCCAAGGGCTGGGCCCACTGCCTGAGCATGCCCAGGTAGCGGCGGTGTACCGCAGTTTCGCTCGTCTCGCTGCCCGGGCCGTCCGCTGTCGCCGTGTCAATCACCGTCACGCAGGCCAGACGCGCGCCGGGCGCCGTGCCCAGCACCCGCATCACGGCGCGCCGCAGCGAATACAGCGTGGCGTCGCTCACGTCCTTGTAAGGCAGGGCGACCATGACGATGGGCACCGCGTCAATCTGCCGCGAAGGCAAGGCGCTGGGGCGGTAAGCTTTGCCTGCCGCGCGCAGCCAGCGCTTGAAATGCGCCCAGAAGCCTGTGGCCTGCAGGCGTCGCCCCAATTCCGTCACGGCGATCTGCGACGGATCCGACAGGTCCAGCGCCAGGTGGGCGGCCGACGCATAGCGCCGGCCGGCTTCGCCCTGCAGGCAATGCAGGATCACCTCCTGCAGCCACTCGGGCAAGTCGGGCCGCAAGGCGCGCGGTGGCACCGGGTCCATCCAGAGGCGCTGCCGCAAGCCGCCGCGAGTTTGCGGGTTGCCAAAGGGCAGTTCGCGCACGGCCAGCTCATACAGCATCACTCCGACGGCAAAGATGTCGCTTCGCGGGTCGCCCCGCACGCCCACCACCTGCTCGGGCGCCATCCAGGCCGGAGAGCCGACGGCGGGGCGCAATTCTTCGGCCAGCAGGTCCGGGTAATGCGCATGGCAGGAGAGCCCGAAGTCCAGCAGCACCGCGCTGCCGTCAGGACGCAGCAGCACGTTGGCCGGCTTCAGGTCCAGGTGGCAGGCCTCCTGCAGGTGCAGGCTGTGCACCGCCTGGGCCACCGCAGCACCCAGCCGGGCGATCTCCTGCGCGGGCAGCGGCCCCGGGCTGTCGTCCAACAGCTGTTGCAGGGTCCGGCCGGGCACGTATTCCATCACCAGGTAGGGCAGTTTTTCGAGGTCTCCGGCCGCCACCAGGCGCGGCACGTGCGGGCCCGTCAGCGCGGACAGCAGCTGCAGCTCCACTTCAAAGCCCACGATGTTTTCAGCGCCGTCGCCGGCCGTCATGCGCGGCACCTTCATCACCATGGGAAAAGGCGCGGTGCGCGACGTGTCGGCATAGCCCACCTGGTAGATATGCGCCATGCCGCCTGCATGCAGGCATTCGCCGACGACAAATCCGTCGACCACGGTGCCGGGCGCCATCAGCTTCACAAGCCGACCTCCAGCCGCTCGGCGAGATAGCCGGGCAAACCCGCCGCGCGTACATCGGCCGCGGCGGCCAGGTGGTCGTAAGCCACACGGTGAAAGGTCAACTCGGCCCGGGCGGCGTCGAACAGCGCATACATGGCTTTGGTGTTGCCGTCGCGCGGCTGGCCCACCGAGCCCACAGTGGCGAGCCAGCGGCGGTGCGGCGGCACCGGGATGGGTACACCCGGCGTGGGCGCAAAGCGCATCAGCCCCTGCCCCGCGCCCTGGAAGTAAAGCGCCTGCTCGTGCACATGGCCGCAGAACACATAACGCACCGCGGTGTCCAGGCAGGCGGCATTGAGGCAAGCTTCAGCGCGGCGTTCGTTGTCGACATAGTGCCAGCGCTCGGGCGCGTCGGCACTGGCATGCACCAGCAGCGCCGCGTCGACGGTGGCCTTCAGCGGCAGCGCCGCCAGGAAATCCAGCGCATCCTTGTCCAGCCGTTCGCGAGTCCAGGCAGCGCCGCTTTGGTCCGGCGAATGGCCTCGCGCGGATGGCGCCACAGCGTACTCATCATGGTTGCCCTTGAGCACGATCGCGCTCTCGCCTGCCAGTGCACGAATACGCCGCACCACTTCGGCCGGCTGTGCACCGTAGCCCACCAGGTCCCCCAGCACGGCCAGTCGGCCGGCACCCTGCGCGGCGGCATGGGCCAGGCAGGCCTCAAGCGCGCGCAGGTTGGCGTGTATGTCGGACAGCAAGGCGATTTTCATGGGCTCAAGAAGCAGTTCTCAATGGATCGTGAAACACGGCTTTCCGGCAGTTTGCACCAGATGGCAGCAAAATTTCCGCAACAGGAACAAAATCGGGACTGGCGTTTTTTTGCGCCGACCCGAATTCACGCATCCCAGGAAAACCTCCATGTCGCTGACCCTTTACCAAGCCTCGATTCCCGTCTTTATCCGCGGCTTTGCCAACTTGGCAGCCGTGCTTGAAAAAGCCAAAGCCCACGCCGAGGCCAACAAGATAGACCTTTCCACCTACGTCAGCGCCCGCCTGGCGCCCGACATGTACCCGCTCTCAGGCCAGGTCCAGGGCGCGAGCGACGCCGCCAAGTTCGGCGCGGCGCGCCTGGCCGGCGTCACCCCGCCCAGCTTCGCCGACACCGAAACCACGTTTGAAGAACTCCAAGCGCGCATCACGAAGACGCTGGACTTCCTCAAGACCGTGGACGAAGCGCAAATCAACGCGCGCGCGGGCGGCGCCGTGACGCTCAAGGTACGCGGAAAGGAAATGAACTTTGTCTGCGAGCCCTACCTGCTCGATTTCGTGCTGCCCAATTTTTACTTCCACCTCACCACGGCCTACGACATCCTGCGCCATCAGGGTGTGCCGCTGGGCAAGATGGATTACCTGGGGAAGTTCTGAACAGGGTGTGAGCCCGCACCGCCACGCACTTGCAGGGCGGTGTTTTTTTACCTTTTTGAGGAGCCCTGGATCCATGTTAAAACCGCCCTCCCGGCCGCAGTGGCCGGGAATCTGGCGCGCTGAGGCCGAACCGGCAGGATGGCGTCTCATCAACAGGAATTGCATGACTCCTCAACAACTGGTTGGACTGGGTGTCCGTTTGTTCGCCATCTGGCTTGGCATTGCGAGCGTGGCTTATTGGGTCACTATTCCCGCCGCTCTGGCGGCAAATAATCTGGGCAACAAGTCCAACACCATCTCCTACGCTATCGGGGCGGCGTACGTCACTGCAGCGCTGCTGTTCTGGCTCTGCCCCATGGCGATAGCTCACAAGCTGCTGCCCCGCACGCACTATGAGAACCGCCTGTCCGCAGAGCCTCATGAACTTGCGAAGGTCGGCTCGGCACTGCTGGGTCTGTGGCTGATCACCAAGTCGACGCCGGCCTTGGTCTGGCTTGTATTTCGCAGTTTTCTGTTTCTGGAGTCTTCCACCGCCGCGTTCTCATCGATTACGCTGGACGCCAAACTGGATATCGCCGTCGCCCTGTTTGAGTTGTTGCTTGCGATTGGGCTGATCGCCAAGGCAGGTGCGTTTGCGCAAATTGTTATCCCGGTAGCTGGGGCATTGGCACCGCAAGAGCAGGAGCCCTCAGAGACCCCTGACTGACAGCATCCCAACAACATATCTTCAAACAAACCGGTATGCGCATCCGCTCCTACACCAATGCGGATTTATCCGCCGTCGCCCAGCTCTTCACCGATGCGGTCCACGGCCTGGCCGTCACTCACTATGACGAAGCGCAGCGCAAAGCCTGGGCGCCGCAACCACCGGACCTGGAAATCTGGGATGCGCGCCTCAAACCGTTAAGGGTGTTGGTAGCGCAGGATGCGCGGAACAGCGGCGATGCGCTGCTGGGCTTTGTCGGCTATGAGGAAAACGGCCACATCGACCTGATGTTCAGCTCACCCCTGGCGGCGCGCCGGGGCGTGGCCTCGCAGTTACTGGGTCGCGCCGAAGCCGCGCTGCGCGAGCTGGGCGTGGCAGAACTCTTCACCGAAGCCAGCCTGCTCGGGCAGCCGTTTTTTGCGCGCCACGGTTTTACGGTGAAGGAAGAGCAGCAGGTCGAACGCCGCGGCGTGCAGCTCCTGCGCTATGCCATGGTGAAAGCGCTGGAGCAGCCCGGAGCAGGCTAAGCGCTTCCTCCGACTTCAGGCGCGGGTTCGCGCCGTATGGTTTCGCGGTCGCGGTGATGGTCGCGCAGTTTGCCCAGGGTGTGGTCCAGCAAGCGCTTGAGCTTGTCGCTGGCGCCGCGAAAAGCCAGGTCCTGATTGGGCGCTTGGTGGTTGACGGCCAGCGGGTCGTGGTGCGCCAGGCGCGCCTCCATCACGCAGCGCTTCTGGTCGGGACTGGCTTTGTCGCCGTTTTCGTCGCTCATATGGACCTCGATGCGCGTGATGTCGCCCTTGAAGCGACTCAGCGATTCATGCAATTCGCCACTGGCCCAGCGCTCGAAAGACTCGCCGGTGTGCATCGTGTGCTTGGAATTGACCTGGATTTGCATGGGATTTTTTTCCTTTCAGGAATTGCAGCGCGCGGGCCTGCGGGCCGGGCTGCCTTGTGATCCGCCAAGATGGCGGCTGGAAAATTCATTGTGCGCGCGATGCGCCCGCGGGTCTGTAGTCCTGGACGCAACCCTGGAGTGAGGGCGGGTTTGAACCATTCGCTTGCGGATGCACACACACGGTTGCAAACTAACTGGTGGCCAACGCCGCGCAACGCTCCCCGATAAACTCCCGCAGCAAGCGCAGGCCCGGCGTCAATTGCCGCCGCCCCGGCAGCACCATGTACATCGGCGATGCCTCGGTTTGCCACTCGGTGCACAAGGCCACCAGCCGGTCCGCGGCCAAGTCGGCCGCCACGTCCAGCCGTGACTTGTACATGATGCCGCGGCCGGCCAGCGCCCACAGGCGCACCACGTCGCCATCATTGGCGATGTTGCCGCCGCCGGCGCGCACCACCACTTCCTCGCCATCGCGCCAGAACTTCCAGCGGTCATACACCTCTTCACCGAGCATGAAACACAGGCAGCTGTGCCCGGCGAGCGCCTGCGGCGACTCGGGCCTGCCCCGCGCCTGCAGGTAGGCCGGCGATGCGCACAGCACGCGGCGGTTCGTCAGCTGCACCGGCAGCGCCAGCATGCTGGAGTCGGGCGGCTCGCCCTGGCGGAAGGCGGCATCGACCAGGTCGCTGTAGACATTGGTGACACGGTCCGACAGGTGCAGGCGGTACTGGATGCCGGGGTGCTGTTGCTGGAACGCTTCCAGCCAGGGCAGCAGCAGGTTGCGGCCGAAATCAGAGGGCGCGGCCAGCTGCAGCATGCCGCTGACCTGCTGCCGGCCGCTGGCCAGCTCCAGTTGGGCATCCCGCAAGGCGGCCAGCGCGGGCCGGCAATGTGCAAGAAAAACCTCGCCCTCGCGCGTGAGGCGCAGGCTGCGCGTGGAACGCACAAACAGCGGCGCCTGCAGCTCTTCTTCCAGCCGTTTGAGCGCGGCACTGGCGGCGGCGGGCGTCAGGTCCAGGCCGCGTGCGGTGGCCGACAGGCTGCCCGAATCCACGGTGCGGACAAAGATCTCCAGGTCTTGCAAGGCTTTCATTTACAAATTTTATTTGTAAATAGCTTCAACTACTGGCTCGTTTATCTTGATTTTCAAAAACCATACAGTTCAAGCCATCCATTCCTCTTTGCCATTCTTCTCAACTCAAAGGACTCCACCATGAAAGCCATTGGCTACCAGCAAGCCCACGCACTGGACCAGGCAGGCCAGGCCGGCCTTGTCGACATCACCCTGCCCGACCCCACACCCACGGGCCAAGACCTGCTGGTCGAAGTGAAGGCGATTTCCGTCAACCCGGTGGACACCAAGGTGCGCGCAGGCGTTTCGCGCGCCGCGGGCCAGGACTACAAGGTGCTGGGTTATGACGCCAGCGGCATCGTGCGCGCCGTGGGCCCCGACGTGACGCTCTTCAAGGCCGGCGACAAGGTCTGGTACGCCGGCTCCATCATGCGCGCCGGCACCAACAGCGAACTGCACCTGSTGGACGAACGCATCGTGGGCCGCATGCCCGCCTCGCTCGACTTCGCGCAGGCCGCCGCCCTGCCGCTGACCAGCATCACCGCCTGGGAAATGCTGTTCGACCGCCTCGGCCTGCAGCCGGGCAAAAAGCCCACACACCAAAAGCTGCTGGTCATCGGCGCCTCGGGCGGCGTCGGTTCCATCATGACGCAGCTGGCCGCGCGCCTGACTTCGCTCACGGTCATAGGCACCGCCTCACGCACCGAAACCCAGGCCTGGGTGAAAGAACTGGGCGCCCACCACGTCATCGACCACAGCCAGCCGATTGCCGCGGAGCTCAAGCGCATAGGCATTCCCGAGGTCGACTACGTGGTGAGCCTCACGCAAACCGATTCGCACCTGGACCAGATCGTCGAGGCGCTGGCCCCCCAAGGCCACTTCGGCCTGATCGACGACCCGAAGAACGTGGACATGACAAAGTTCAAACGCAAAAGCATTTCCATCCACTGGGAGTCCATGTTCACCCGCTCCATGTTCGGCACAGCTGACATGGTGGCGCAGCACAGGCTGCTGACCGAGATCGCGCAGCTGGTCGATGCAGGCTTGATCCGCAGCACATTGACCGAGCGCTTTGGCGGCATCAATGCCGCGAATTTGCGGCGCGCGCATGCGCTGATTGAATCGGGCAAGTCGCGCGGCAAGATAGTGTTGGAGGGGTTTATTTGACCTGGCCGGTTGGGCTGGCCGGGTCTTGCTCCGGCCTTCGCGCTCTTCCTCCTCTTTCCTCTGCTGAGGGCGGCTGGCCGGGGGTTGCCCGGCGGCAACTCACTTTTCTTTTGCTTCGCCAAAAGAAAAGTAAGCAAAAGAAAAGGCGACCCTGGTGTCTGCGTCCCTCCGCTTCGCTGCGGGCAGCCTGTGGTGCTCGGTCCAGACGGGGTCAAAAACAACTCGCCTTCGGCTCAAACAAGTTTTTGCCCTGATCCGTCTGGCCCTGCGCTCCTCGGCGCATACACAAGGGGTGGGGACAGAAATACCAAACAGCCGAATACCTGAAGAAACAAGGACACGCCGTGGCGTGTCCTTGTTTGTATTGGTATTGGTTTCTTTGTCTTCTGACCCCGTTCCCGATTGCCCCGTCCTGGCTGGGCCGAGGAGCGCAGAGACAAGCGGATCAGGGCAAAAACTTGTTTGAGCGAAGCGAGTTGTTTTTGACCCCGCTTGGCTCGAGCACCGCAGGTTGCCCCGTAGCGCAGCGTAGGGGACCCAGACTGCGGGTCGCCTTTCTTTTGGGTACTTTTCTTTGGCGAAGCAAAGAAAAGTGCCTCGCCTGCCGGGGCGAGACCCGGCCAGCAAACCTCAGCAAAGAATCAGGCCTTATTAAAAACCCCATCCAACCTCTTATCCCACTTAGCCCCAGGAAGCACATCAGCCAATTGAGAATCCCCCAACGAAAAAGCCCCCCGCAGAACCTGCGCCAAAACAGAACGATAGTCATGGTGAGCAGGAAGGTCGCGACCTTCGTTAAGTTGGCCGAGACCCGTCCACGCCCCATGCCAACGCCCACCGGCGACGCGGCTACCCATCAGCCACATGGCGTTCCCAAACCCATGGTCTGTCCCGCGGGTACCGTTCTCCGCGCTGGTGCGGCCGAACTCGCTCATCACCACGACCACGTCGCCGGGCTCTGAAAAATCCTGCCGCAGCTGCGCGATGCCGCGCGCGAGGTTGCCCAAATTGTTGGCGAGCTGGCCTGTGGCTGCGCCCTGGTTGGCGTGGGTGTCCCAGCCGCCGGCCGACAAAAAGCCCAGGCGCAGCTTGCGGTCGTTGCGCATCAAGGTGCCCAGGTGCTGGGCGTCGAGCTGCAGGCCCACCGGGTCGGCGGCGCCGTTGCTGGCGGCCAGCATTTGCGCCTTCTGGGCCTGCATGTTGGCGGGCGTTCCGTCGCGGTCAAGGTTTCTGTCGGCCATGCGTTGGGCGTCCTGCGCCATCTTCTGGGTCCTGGCGGTTCTTTGTTCAGTCAGCTCCTGCGCGCTCTGCATGCGGCTGCCCGCGCCCTGGCGAAAAGCTTCGCTGAGCTTGTCGTCGCCGCCGTACAAATCCATCAGCGCCTGGCGCGTCTTGTCATTGGCCAGCACACCCGTGCGTTCGGCGGACTGGCCGCGTGGGATCAAGCGCACGGCGGCGGCCTGGCCGGCCAGGATGGCGGGGTTGGCCTCGCCCACGCCGAGCGCGACAGCGCCGCCGGCGGCGGTCTTGTCGATACCCGCCGTGGTATTGAGCCAACCGGGCGCACTGCTGGTTTTGCCGCCCTGGGCGATTTCCATCTGGTACTGCGCATCGAAGTGTGAGCGGTTCGGCGCGGGCAGGCCGGCCGCGGGGACAAAGCTCAGCACGCCTTGCTGCCACAGCGGAAGCAGCGGAGCGAGAGCGGGATGCAAGGCAAAGGTTTTGTCGAGCTTGATAGCGGTTTGCGCCGTGCCGTCGGGTGCGGTGATCGCGATATTCGGGCGCAGCGCGTAATAGTCCTTGTCGGCATAAGGAACAAAGGCGGAGAGTCCGTCGTACGCACCGCGCAGGAAAACCACCACCAGGCGCCCGTTGCCCAGGCCACCGGGTACGGCTTGCGCCCACACCCCGGGCACTGCCAGCGACAGGGCGGACAAGGCGCCCAGGCCCAGCACGCTGCGGCGTTGCGGCAGCGAGTGTCGCAATGACGAAGAAGATAGGTTTGAGTTCATAAAAGTCCCCGCTGCCGTTTATGTGTTGATGGGGTTACCTGTTTTATTTGCGCATGAAATCAGGACTGGACAGCATCAGGCCGGTGCGCATCTGCGCGGGCTCCTGGGCGATGCGTTCGCGCGTCGCGACGCTGAAAAAAGCGCTGAGGTAAGCCGGCTCGGCCATGCGCGGCGCCATGCCCATCGCATAGTCGGCGCGCCGCGTGAGCGCTTCGGGCGCGAGCCAGGTGTTGGCATCGGTCTTGTAGCCGTCGGGCGTTTGCCAGCCGTGCATGGGCTGGCCGGCCTGCGCCAGAAAACCCAGGGTCTGGCCGATGTCGCGCCTGTCCTTCACGCCGCCGGCCACGGCGAGTGCTGAGCAGGCAAAGTCCAGCGGGGTTTTGAACAGCTGGTTGCCGCCGGCCCAGAACTCCGGCGATTCGATCAAGCTGCGCATCACTGCGCGCAGGTCGCCCTGGGTATTGGTGAACACCCCGGACAGGCGTTGCACCAGTGCGGGCGGCGGTGTGTCGGCCACAAAGAAAGTTGCCAGCCGGGTGGCCACGCGCCGCGCTGTCTCGGGCCGGCGGGCCAGGTAGCGTATGGCTTCCTCGCCCTCGGCCACGCTTTCGTTGCCGAAGGTGCGGCCCAGCAGCACCTTGCTGTCCTTGTCGTGCAGTCGTTCGGCGAAGCGAAAGCCTTCGCCGTCCTTGAGGTTGACCGTCCAGCCCGTCAGGATGCGGGCCAGCTCGCGCACATCCTTTTGCGTGTAGCCGCTGTTCACGCCCAGGGTGTGCAGCTCCATGAGTTCGCGCGCGTAGTTTTCATTGAGGCCGCGGCTGTTGCTTTGCGCCTGGTCCAGGTAAAACAGCATGGCCGGGTGCTTGGCGCTGGCCAGCAGCAAATCCTCAAAGCGGCCCAGGGCGTTGGCGCGTATGACGTTGATTTCGTAGTGGCCCACAAAAGGACGCACCGGGCCCTTGCCGACAAACACATTCAGGTGGTTGAACCAGAACTCGGTCATGCGCGCGAGCAGCGGGTTTTCAAGCGCCGGGTCGCTGCAGGACATCAACCGCCAGGCGGCGGCGCCCTGTGCCATGTCACGGCTGAATTTCTCATCGCCTCCGGCGGCGGCGGCGGCGGCGGGCATGCCGGGCTTGGGCGTTGCGCGTGCGGTGCGGCGCACCTCGCGCTCGGCCTGGAAGCTGCGCGCGATGTCGCCTATCGGCGCGTTGATGCCGGCGAGTTCGGCGGGAAGTGTGGGGGGGCGCTTGCTGGCGGCATAAGCCGCGTCAAGCTGCTGCAGCGCCCACGCGCGAGGCGAGGCAGCGGCCTGCGGCCAAGTGGGTGTGGGGGCATAGCCCAGTCGCGACGCCGCTCGCCAGGTCGCCGAAAGATTGGCGGTCGGCGCCACGGGGGGAATGGCGTCGACCTGTCCCTCGGCCAGCGCGGGGGTACCGGCCAAGGCGGCCAGCAAGCCGGCCAGCAGGCCGGCGATGGGTTTCGCTGTGGGCATTGTTGTTCTCCTGCAGCCCTTTCTAACGCAGGCACCGCTGCTTGCGTTGAATGCCGACCCCAGCTTTACACAGGTTTACGCCCCGGAGCAGGCGTTTCGTCCTGGTTTACAAGGTCAGGATGGTGCAGCCCGTGGTCTTGCGGGCTTCGAGGGCACGGTGCGCCTCGGCCACGTCGGCCAGGGCAAAACGCTGGTCAATCGGAATGCTGATCTTGCCGCTGGTCACCATGGCAAACAGGTCGTCGGCCATTTCCTGGGTGATCTCGCGGGTGGCGATGTGGGTGAACAGCGTGGGCCTTGAGACATACAGCGAGCCCTTGGAGGCCAGCAGGCCGATGTCCAGAGGCGGCGTCTTGCCCGAGGCATTGCCGAAGTTGGCGAGCAGGCCGAAGGGACGCAGGCAGTCGAGCGACTTCATGAAAGTGTCCTTGCCCACCGAGTCGTACACCACCTTGACGCCCTTGCCGCCGGTGATCTCCTTGACGCGGGCCACGAAGTCTTCTTTTGCGTAGTTGATGGCGAAGGCCGCGCCCTGCGACAGGGCCAGCGCGCATTTTTCGTCGGAGCCGGCCGTGCCTATGAGCTGCAGGCCCATGGCCTTGGCCCACTGGCAGGCGATCAGGCCCACGCCGCCCGCCGCCGCGTGAAACAGCACGTAGTCGCCGGCCTGCAGGCCGCCCTGCGGTTGCGTGCGGCGGAGCAGGTACTGCGTGGTCAGGCCCTTGAGCATCATGGCCGCGCCGGTTTCAAACGAAATCGCATCAGGCAGCTTGCACACGCACTTGGCCGGCATCACACGCAGTTCGCAATAGCTGCCGGGCGGCTGGCTGGCATAGGCCGCGCGGTCGCCCGCCTTGAGATGGGTGACGCCTTCGCCCACAGCCTCAACGACGCCCGAGGCCTCCATGCCCAGTTGCAGCGGCATGGCAAAAGGGTAGGCGCCGCTGCGCTGGTACACATCGATGTAGTTCAGGCCCACGGCCTTGTGGCGTATGCGGATTTCGCCCGGGCCGGGCTCGCCCACCTCCACGTCCACCAGCTTGAGTTCTTCGGGGCCGCCGTGCTGGTTGATGCGTACGGCTTTGGAGGGATAGGAGGCCATGGAGGTGTTCCTTGCAGGGGAGAAATAAAAGATGGAAGCAGAAGCGAAAAGCGTGGCCGCCATGGTGCCATGAATCGAAATAAGCCGCAGGTACACAGGGTGAAGCCGGAACCACCACAGGGGGAACCGCGCCGCTTGCTAAAGTCCTCCCATGACTCAACGCCTCTCGCCCGCCACCGCCACGCTGCTGGTGGTCCCTCCCATGCTCTGGGCCGGCAATGCCGTCGTGGGCCGCCTGGTCACCGGCCTGGTGCCGCCCATGACGCTGAACTTCCTGCGCTGGGCCCTGGCCTTCGTCATCCTCTTGCCGCTGGCCTGGCGCCTGCTCAAGCCCGGCAGCAGCCTGTGGCCCCACTGGAAGCGCTTCGCGGTGCTCGGTCTGCTGGGTGTGGGCTGCTACAACGCGCTGCAATACCTGGCACTCAAGACCTCGACGCCGCTCAACGTGACGCTGGTGGCTTCCAGCGTACCGATCTGGATGCTGGTGGTGGGCGCGCTGTTTTTCGGCCAGCCGGTTTCAAGGCGGCAGCTCGTCGGCGCCGTGCTGTCGATTGCCGGCGTGCTGGTGGTGCTCTCACGCGGCCGGCTGGAATTGCTGATGCAGGTGCAGCTGGTGCCCGGCGACCTGTACGTGCTGCTGGCCACGCTGGCCTGGGCGTTTTACAGCTGGCTGCTGTCGCAACCCAGGGAGCCCGCCGAAATCCGCGGCGACTGGGCAGCCTTCCTGATGGCGCAAATCGTGTTCGGCCTGGGCTGGTCGGGCGCCTTCGCCGCCGGAGAGTGGGCGCTGACAGACGCGCACATCACCTGGGGCTGGCCGCTGGCCGCGGCCCTGCTGTATGTGGCCGTGGGGCCCGCGGTGATCGCCTACCGCTGCTGGGGCATGGGCGTGCAGCGCGTGGGGCCGGCCATCGCGGGTTTCTTTTCCAACCTCACACCATTGTTCGCCGCGCTGCTCTCGGCCGCCTTCCTCGGCGAGCTGCCGCACCTCTACCATGCGATCGCCTTTGTGCTGATCGTGGGCGGCATCGTGGTGTCGTCACGGCGCTGATGCGGCAGGAACCACCGCCGCATGCCGCAGCGGTGGTTTGATTTTCGCAACACTTTGCGAAAAACCGCCGCGAAAAACTTGCCAAGCTTGTGCGGCCTCTTCAGAATCCGTTCCTTGCTTTGAGCCGCCGCACAACTAGCAACCTTGTGCGGTTATCCCCCGAAGCACCTTCAACACCATGACCTTGTTCACCCACACCTGACGCACCCTCCACTGCCCCCGGCTGGATGTGGTGCCAACCATACCCAGCCCTGCGGGCAGTCGGTGCCGTGCCTCCACGTGTGAAGCACGCTCCGCAAACCCCAGGCTGATTTTTCGCCGGGGTTTTGCTTTTTCGGAGCGTGCACATGAGTGCCAAAACTTTTTCCCGTGACTTTGCCGCCGGCAAGGTCAAGCATTTGCGACGCATGAAGCAGCCGCTTGCCTTGACTTTGCAGCTGCCCCCACCGCGCAATCCCGTGGTGCGGGCTCTTGCCCAGCGTGCCGCCACATCCGGCGCGGGCAAACACATTCGCAGCACCGGCGCCAATCGCCGGGCTGAAACCGTGGCTTTGCAAAAAGCCCTCAAAAAATTGATTGACTGACATGAAGAACGATATGACAAGCAGCACGGCGGCCGCGGCCCGCGTGCAACCTGAACTGATGCGCGAGCGCAGCGCCCACCTGGCGCTGGTCGCCGCAGAGCTGAAGACCGAGCTGTTCGGCATTGACGACATCATCGACCGGGTGATCGAATCGATCCGTGCCTGGTATGTGCTGCCGCACATCATTCGCCGGCCGGTGATCGTCTGCCTCTGGGGCCTGACCGGCACGGGCAAGACGCAGCTCACGCGCAGCCTGGCGCAAAAGCTGGGCTTTTATGACCGTTTTGTGGAGGTGCAGATGGACGGCTTCAGCCACGGCAGCAGCTGGCGCAGCGCCGATTCCATCAGCGCGATGCTGGCGGAGTCGGGCGTTGCCGAAGGCGAGCCCGGAATGCTGGTGCTCGACGAGTTCCAGCGCTTTCGCACCATCAATGACAAGGGCGACGACATGCCCGTGAAGCGCTACCAGGACGTGTGGCAATTGCTGTCCGACGGGCGCCTGCCGCCGTCGCTGTCTTTCCTGCAGGAGCTGGAATCGTCGTTGGCGTATTCGCTGTACGACCATGAGCGCGAGGGCGCGAGCGAAGCGGAGGCCGCACCTGCAACGGACGGCGCCCGGCCCAAGAAACCGAAATTCGCCCTGTCGCCCTACCAGGCCCAGGAGTTCCGGCAAAGCCTGAAGCTCAAGGAGCCGCTGCAGGAGGTGATGACCTGGACGCCGCAACAACTGCAGGAGCGCATGCTGGCATTCAAGGCTTCCAGCGAAGCATGGGAGACCGACTACAGCCGCCTGCTCATCATTGTCTCGGGCAACCTCGACGAGATGTATGAGGGCACGGCCCAGCGCGTGGAAGACTGCGACACCGATGCCGACATCTTTCACGCGATGACGAAAAAGCTGTCGATGATCGACGTGAAGAAAGCGCTGGGTGAACGCTTCAAGCCCGAGCAGATCGCCAGGCTGGGCAACAACCACGTGATCTACCCTTCGCTGAGCCAGGCCACTTACGAGCGGCTGATCCGCAGCACCTGCGCGCGCTACGCCGATGAAATGCGGGCAAGCGCCGGGCTGTCGTTTGAGCTGCATGAGTCGGTGTACCAGGGCATTTATGCCAATGCGGTGTTCCCGGCCCAGGGCACGCGCCCGCTGTTCTCGTCCATCCACGCCATCCTGAGCGCGCCGCTGGTCAATGCCGTGCTGTGGGCTTTTGAGCAGGGTGTGCCGTCGGACGCGACGCTGCACGTCAGCCTGGACACGGCCAGGCAATCCCTGCGCGTCAGCCTGGGTGAGGAAGGCGGCACCGGCATTGACTACCCCGTGCCGCTGGACCTCAACCAGCTCAAGCAGCGCGCCAGCCCGGATTTCCGGGCCCTGCTGGCCGTGCATGAGGCGGGCCACGGCCTGGCCTACGGCCGGCTGTTCGGGCACGCGCCGCAAGAGGTCAAGATCAACGTGGCCTCTTTCGAAGGCGGCTACAACAGCTATATGCGCATGAAGGCCGAGTCGCGGCAAAGCTGCCTGGACCGCATCTGCGTGAGCCTGGCGGGCCGCGCCGCCGAGGCCCTGGTATTCGGCGAAGACGCCTGCACCACCGGCAGCGAAAGCGACTTCAAGAAAGCCACCGCGCTGGCCGCGCGTTTTGTTCGCTACTACGGCTTCGGCAGCCGGCTGAGCCGCACCGACGTGACCGACAGCACCAACGAGCACCTCAACACCGACGTTGGGCCCACCAACGCTGAGATCGAGGCCCTGCTCACGCAGGCCTATGCCCGCGCCAGGGAACTGCTGGCGGCCGATTCAGCGCTGCTGCTGCAGATCGTGGACGAGCTGCTGGTGCACGGCCAGGTGGGCAAGGAAAGAATGGCCGGCTTGCTGGGCGTGGGCATCGCGCGGGAAGAGCGCATGCTGATGCCCTATGCCGAGCAACTGCAGGTGTTCAGCCTGCAGCATGAGCTGATGCGGCGGGTGCGTGGCGAGGCGCAGGCTTTGGAAGCGTCGATTGAATGACGGGCGCAGCCAAAAAAAAGCACGGAGAGCAGCCCATGCTGCCCGCCGTGCCCAATTTCCACCAACGGAAATCTTTGCAAAGCCGCTCATAACCCTCCTGGCGTTGTCGGCCAGGTCTTGCTCCCTCTCCCTCTGGGAG
>NZ_JBFUGK010000022.1:0-90896 GCF_056402935.1 Polaromonas sp. P3_B1 | reverse complement strand
GCCCACCTCGACGTGCTCAACCTGTTCTACCAGGTCTTCGACAAGGGCATGCTCTCCGACGGTGAAGGCAAGGACATCGACTTCTCCAACACGGTGATCTTCCTGACCTCTAACCTGGCCACCGACGTCATCACCGAGATGACGGCCGGCGAGGACAAACCCGACGCCGCGACCTTG
Organism: Polaromonas sp. P3_B1; assembly: GCF_056402935.1. Lineage (NCBI taxonomy): Bacteria > Pseudomonadati > Pseudomonadota > Betaproteobacteria > Burkholderiales > Comamonadaceae > Polaromonas > Polaromonas sp. P3_B1. Next base: position 90,719 of record NZ_JBFUGK010000022.1, on the reverse strand, counting down.
CTCTCGGCCATACGGCCCATTTTGTCGGCGCACTTCAAGCCGGCGCTGCTGGCGCGCATGACGGTGATTCCCTACTTCACGCTGGCGCAGGACGCACTCGCCGGCATCGTGCGGCTCAAGCTGGACAAGATCGTCAAGCGCCTGGCGCACAACAACAAGATGCGCTTTACCTATACCGACGCCGTCGTCACGCAGATCGCCGCGCGCTGCACCGAGGTCGAGACCGGCGCGCGCAACGTCGACTTCATCCTGCGCAGCACCATCATGCCCCTGATGTCCCAGGAAATCCTTTCCCGCATGAGCACCGGCACGCAGGCCGGTGACGTGAACCTGGACATCGGCGCCGAAGGCGAATTCGCCGTCCGGTTCACGGACGCATCGGCGGCATAGGACGTTTTCGGCTTCGCGCGCTTAAAAGAATGACAGGACCCTTCAAATGACTTCACTCGATAAAAATCTCACCGCAGCCAACAAACGGTTTGAGTTTGTCTCCGACGCCTATGGCGCCGACAAGTTTGCCGTCATCAAAATGACGGGTTTTGAATCCATTTCAAAACCGTTTCGCTTCGAACTCATACTGGTCTCCGACGATGCCGGCATCGATTTCGACAAGGTTTTGCAGAATGCCGGAAAGCTGCGGATATTCGCGCCGGACGGCGCGTCGTCCACCCCTTACTACGGGGTGCTTGCCGAGTTCGACCAGCTTCAGCAAACCGACGGTTATGTGTTTTACCGTGCGGTGCTGGTGCCCAGGTTGTGGCACTTGTCGCTGTACCAGATGTCCGAGGTCTACCTCAACGACCAGAGCATTCCCCAGATCATCGAAAAAGTCCTGAAAGACGGCCGCCTCACCAGCGCCGACTATGAGATCAAGCTGTCCGGCAGCTACCGTGCGCGAAGCTTTGTCTGCCAGTACCAGGAAACCCATCTCGATTTTCTTTCCCGCTGGATGGAAAAGGAAGGCATGTATTTCTTTTTTGACCAGGACGGCAGGAAAGAAAAACTGGTGATCGCCGACAACCGCAGCATGCATCCGGCGCAGGCCGTCAAGGTGCTGTACCGCCCGGTCAGCGAGCAGGACACCGGCGTCGCACCCGACTCCGTGCAGGATTTCGTTTGCCGCCAGAGGCCGCTGCCCCGGCAGGTCGTGCTGCGCGACTACAACCACCGCAAGGCCAGCGTCGAACTCAAGGTCACCGAGCCCGTCTTTGACAACGGCGTCGGCGAGGTCAACCTTTACGGTGAGAATTTCCGCAATGAGGAAGAAGGCCGGCGTTACGCCAAATTGAGGGCCGAGGAAATTCTGTGCGGCGGCAAGGTGTTTACCGGCGAGGCCACGGCGGTGGGCTTGCGCAGCGGCTACCTGATGGAGATGGCGCGCCACTACCGCGACGACTTCAACGGCCGCTACCTGGTCACCGAAATCCATCACGAAGGTTCACAGGCCGCGGCACTGCTCGCCGGCATCCGGACCAGCTACAGCGAAGGCCAGGGCGGCGAGACGATATACCGCAACAGCTTTCGCGCCATTCCCGCGGCGACGCAGTTCAGGCCCGAGCGCAGCACGCCGCGCCCGCGTGTCTCGGGCACCATGAACGCGACCATCGACGCCGGCGGACCCAGTGCCTATGCGGAGCTTGATGAATACGGCCAGTACAAGGTGCAGCTGCCTTTCGACAGCAGCGACAAAGCGGCGGGCAAGGGGTCGGCGCGCGTGCGCATGGCCTCGCCTTATTCGGGCAGCGACCACGGCATGAACTTCCCGCTACACAAGGATGCGGAGGTGCTGCTGTCCTTCATTGACGGCAACCCGGACGAACCGGTGATCCTGGGCGCCGTGCCCAACTCGGAAAACCCCAGCATCGTCAACCAGGCCAATCCTTACCAGAACAAGATCACGACGGCGGGCGGCAATCTGATTCACATGGGCGACCAGAAGGGCAAGGAAGTCATGTGGCTGCACTCGCCGTTTCACAATACCAGCATCGGCTTGGGCTCGATTGACCCGAAAGGCGGGGGAAGCCTTTGGCAGAGCACGGGAGGCAGTTCGGAGAGCGTGACCGTGGGCACGAAAAATGACCTCTATCTGGGTTTCAAAAATTCCGCTTCGCTGTCTTTTGACAATTCATTCGCTGCTGGGTTAACAAACAAGATGACGATAGGCTCGACTGTCAGCGTCGGTGTGGGTTTCGATGTGAGCTGGAAGATGGGCAAGAGTGTTGAGTTCGATGACAGCACCAAATATTCGTTGAAATCCGACGCCAAACTTCAGGGTGCCGAGAAGGTGCTGATATCTGGTGGCCAGCGCATGGCAGTGAAGGCGGCGGTCGAAACTGCCAAGACGGTGCTGCGAGCTGCAGTGTGCACCAGCATGGCCTTGAACGCTGCTGCCGCCGGCGGCGCTGGCAAATACATCTCCCTCGCTGCGGATGAAACGGGGAATAAGGACAAAGACGGGAAATACACCGGTAAGATCAAGGCTTGGGACGACGGCGATAACGTGAATGCGGCTCGCGGAATTGGGGTGGCAGCTGGTGTGGTCACAGCTGGTGCGGTCGCCGCCACGATGATAGCTGCAGCAAAAACATTTGCAGCAGTGGGTAGTCCTGAATCGGTTTATGCGAGCAATATTTTAGTTGACGACAACGGCATAGCCATGGCAGTGGACAGTCTGCTGCCAGTCCGCAAGAGCGGCATCACGATAAAGAATGGCGAGGTCGGTCTCAGCTCGTTTTCTGCAGCTGCAGCAGGAACATCTTCACTCAAAGTGCTACCCAGTGAAATCAAGTTATCCGGTAATGGTGTACCGGGACTGACGAGTAATTTGAATCTGTCGGCTACAGCGGCAACCCTGTCTACCGCCAATCCCGCAGGGGAAGTTGGCCTGACGCAACCCACTGGTGGCAGTGTGAAGCTTGCAGCCGCCGGCTTGACCGCCACATCGGGGGCTGCAAAGCTGGAGCTCAAGGTAGCGGCTGGAGCCACTCTCCAAGGAGCTGCAACCTGCAAGTTATCGCTTCTTCCTGCCGCGATGACTGCTGACTGTAGCGGTTCGAAATTGATGCTTAAGGCAGCCGTAGCTGTGCTCAGCGCGGCTGGTACGGGGATCAGCCTGAACGCTTCTGGCGCGAAGGTAAACGGCGCTCTAATCCAGCTGGGTTGAGCGCACAGCCATGAAAATCTTCAAACCAGACTCGCTTGGCCTGCTGCATCGAAGCATCCGCTTTGCGCGCAAGAACCAGCTATCGATCGGCATGATGGCCTTCTTTCCTCTGGACGAGGCGCTGGGCGCGGCCCTGTTGCCCGAGGCCCAGATGTGGAAGGTCGCTGCCGAGGCAATCGGAAGTGATGCCATCATGGACGAAGGCCTGCCCAAAACGGCTGGCGAGTTCCTGGTGTTCGGCTCGGCGCATGCGCCCTCGGGTGCGGCCACACCTGAGGTGGCCGTCAGTGCGCAGGTCGGCAGCCTCTCCAAAACGCTGCGTGTCAGCGGTGACCGGCATTTCAACGCGCTGAGCGTGATCAGCGGGCCCAAGCCGTTCACTCAAATGGCGATCAGCCCGCAGACGGCCTTTGGCGGAACGGGCTCTGCCGACAACCCCTCCGGCAAGGGCCTGGTCAAACTGAAGAACGCTGACGGCAGCGAAGGCCTGCCCCTGCCTAACGTCGAGCACATGGCGAAGCTGGTACTGAAGCCCGGTGACGAGGCGCCTGCTGCTGGCTTCTGGTCGCTGCCACCCGATTCTCCGCTGCGAAAACAGCACCTGGGTACTTTCAACGACGCCTGGCTCAAAACAAGCTGGCCGCATCTGCCCGACGACACGCAGCCAGCCTATTTCAACGTGGCGCCGGTCGACCAGCGTATCGGCGGATTCTTCCGCGGCGACGAAAAAATCGTGGTCCACAACATGCATCCGCAACGCGCTTTGATCAGCTCGGCCCTGCCGCAGCTTCGTGCGCGCTGCTTCATCAACCGGCGAGTGGTCGATGGCGAGGAGTTCGTCGAAGTCGCCGCGCGGGCGGAGACCGTTTGGCTGTTTCCGGGGCAGGGCTGCGGCATTGTGTTGTACCGTGCAGTGACGCCGACAACGGAAGAAGACGCTGAAGACATTCTGCACATCATGGCCGAGTGGGAGTCCATGGCAGATACTCCTCTGAGTTTTTCGCATTACCACGAAGAATTTCTTCGGCGGCTTCCGCAGCCTGCGCAGGTCACCGCTGCAACGGCGGCCGATCCAGCCTTTGCCGCTGCGGATGCGACTTCGGTTGCAATGCCTGCTGCCGCAGTGGCCGTGCCGGCGATAGCTGTCGCCGTGGCGCCCGGAGCCTCCGCAGCGGCTGCCGCGGATTTTCTGGCGTCGAACCCCGAGCTGCAGGAAGTGCACCGGCTGGCGGCGGAGCTGAATAAAAACACGCAGGAGACGATGCAAAAGCACGGCATCACTGAGGCGGACCTCGCGCCCTACCTGAAGGAAGCGCCAGAGCCGCCCGTCCAGTCGCTTGAGGCGGTGGAAAAAATGGCGGCCGACCTGCAGGCGCATACCCGGGAGCTGATGCAAAAGCACAATATCAGCGACAAGGACCTGGCGCCTTTTATGCCCAAGCCGGAAGTCGAGTCCGCCAATCCTCTCGGCGAGATGGAAAAAGCTTTGCTCGATTTGCAGGCCAACACCCAGGCGACCCTGCAAAAGACCGGCCTGACGCAGGCGGATATTGGCGCCTTCATGGCCAAATCGCCGGAGATGGCGGACATGGCCGGGCTACCCGCGCCCGACATCAAAGCCGTCATGGCGGGGCTGGCCGCCGTCATGCCCGCCGCGGCGTTGGCAAAGCCCAAGCTGGACGCGCCGGAGCTTGAGTTGCCCGAACCTGAGCCAGAGGCGCCGCCGGCGGCGCACAAGCTCACGCGCGATGAAGTGATTGCACGCCATGCGCTGAAACAGGGCTTTGCGTCGCAAGACCTGTCCGGCCTTGATCTGTCGGGCCTTGACCTGGCCGGGGCCGACTTTTCCGCGGCGCTGCTTGAGAAAACCAGTTTCAAGGACAGCCGGCTGGCCGGTGCCGCTTTCAAGGGAGCGCTGCTGGCCGGTGGTGATTTTTCCGGTGCCGACCTGAGCGGCGCGATGCTCGCCGGCGTGAGCGCGGGTTCCGCCCTGTTTGCCAAAACCCGCCTGGACGGCGTGGATGCCAGCCAGGGTGATTTCAGCGCGGCGGATTTTTCGCAAGCGCAACTGGGCAACGCCAACATCGCCGGCTCGATATTCGACGGCTCAAAAATGGCCGGCGTGCAAGCCGCCCGCTGCAACGCGCACCAGGCAAGTTTTGCCGATTGCGACCTGGCCGGTGCCAGCATGGCGGATGCGCGGCTGACGGCCGCGGTGTTTACCGGCGCCAGGCTGGGCAAGGCCAATTTTGCCAACACCGCCTGTGACAACGCCGAGTTTTACGGCGCCGATGCGACGCAGGCCAATTTCACCAACGCCAATTTGAAAGCCTCGCGGGCGGATGCGACCAGCCAGTTTGCCGAGGCGCAACTGGGCCGTTCGCACCTTGGGCGTGCCGCGTGGGAAGGCGTGCTGCTGGCAAGGGCCAACCTCGAAGGCGCCACGCTGGACGACGCGGACTTCAGCCGGGCCCAGGCGGCTGGCGCGCTTTTCGGCCGGGCCTCCGCCAAAGGGGCCAAGTTCGACAAGGCCGACCTCAGCCGCGCCGACTTCACCGGGGTCAACCTGTTCAAGGGGTCCATGCGCCACACGAAGACGGAGGCCACGCTGCTGCGCAAGGCCAATTTGTACGGTGTCGATTTTTACGGCACCTCGCCCACCATCGCCAGCCTGGAGGGATCCAACATCGACCAGACCCTGCTGCTCATCAGAAAGCCGGTGGTGTAAGGGCCATGATGTTCTCTCTATTCAACAACACGGGCCCAAAAATGGCGGACCTTATGCCGGGAAAAGGTGAGCCGCGATGGATGTGACGCAAACCCTGGCCTTGCTGGCCACCGAGCGGCACCTGGCGAATGCGGATTTGTCGGGGGCGGACCTGTCCGGGCAGGATCTCTCAAACTGCCACTTTGAAAACGTCCGCCTGCAGGCGGCCGATCTTTCCGGCGCCAACTTGTCGGGCAGTGCTTTCCAGGGCTGCGATTTTTCCGGCGCCCGGCTTGCGCAGGCAAATCTTTGCGGCAGCCAGTTCATGGCCGTCACCCTGCAAAAGGCGGTGCTGGATGCGGCCAAGGCGGCGGAGTCCAACTGGTCCAAGGCTGATTTCACGGACGCGCAGGCCGCGGGCGCTGATTTCAGCAACGCTTCTTTTGACGGCGCCGTTTTTGCCGCCACCAACTTTTCCGGCGCGACACTTTTCAAGGCATCGTTCCATGCATGTGCGTTGAACAAAGTGGACTTTGCGGGCGCCGACCTGACGCGCTGGACGGTCATGGATACCGACCTGACGACGGTGCACTTTGCCCGTACGCAGCTGGTGCAGGCCTACCTCAAAGGCTGCAAGCTGTCCGGCCAGCGGTTTTCGGGTTGCGACCTCACGATGACCATCTTCAACAACGCGGACCTGCGGTCCGCCGATTTCTCGGGCACGGTGCTGGACCGCACCAGTTTGATAGGCGCGCAGTTGCAACAGGCGCAGATGGCCGGCGTGCGGGGCCACTACACCGCGCTGCTGGAGGCCAAACTGGTCCAGGCCAACCTGACGGGGGCGGTGTTTGAAATGGCCGATGCGAGTGATGCCGACCTGAGCGGGGCGCGCTGCGAGGGGTCCCGCTGGCACATGTGCGTGATGCAGCGAGTCAAGGCGGCGGATGCCGGGTTTTCCCATGCCAGCCTGGTGTATTGCGACCTGTCCCATGCGGACCTGCCGGGCGCCGACTTCAGCCGCGCGGACCTGAGCGGCGCAAACCTTCATGCCATCCGCGGCAGCGGCACCCGATGGGACGGCGCGCAGCGCGGCGGCGTGCGTGAAACCGATGAAGCGCTGGCACGGGCAGAGCGCTGGCAAGCGGCCTGAGTGCGCGGGCCGGAACCCTTGATTGAAAGAATGAAAGCGAGCAAGCCATGTTAAATACCACACCAGCTTCCACATCCGCGATCCCGGGCCAGGGCATGGGCCTTGTATCGGCCACTGTCACCGGCCAGGCGGACAAATGGTTCTTCCTCGGCGAGGCCGGCATGCAGGATGGTGCGCCGTCCGCCGGACGGGCCTTGCGTGCCGACAGTTGCCTGATAGCGCCGGAGTGCGGTGATACGGTGCTGGTCTGCAGCGGTGTGACGGTGGGACTGACCAGCGTGTCCTACATCCTGGCTGTTTTGTCCCGCGCGCATCCTTCGCACGGCGTGCTGGCCTTGCCCGGTGGCGCGACGATTTCCGGCGATGAAGGCAAGCTCTCCTTTGCCGCGAAAGAAATTGCCATGGACGGCGAGCGCTCCGTGAGCGTCAAGGCGCCTCGCGTCGACATGAAGGCCGCACAGGCCGATATGCAGTTTGCCAGCCTGCGCACCAGCATCAACGACTTCCGGGGCATGCTGGGCAGCGTGACCACGGTGGCGCAAAGCATCAATTCCACCGTTGGCCGTCTGCTCCAAAAAGCGACCAACAGTTTCCGCTGGACGGAAAACCTGGACGAAACCCGCGCCGGCCGCATGCGCCTGCAGGTGGCCGAGCGTTTTCACCTGAAGTCGCGCCACGCCAGCGTGGTCGCCGAAGGCCAGGTCAAGATAGACGCCGAAAAAATCGACCTCGGCTGAGCCGGTCGGAAAAAGGGAAAAAGGGAAAACAACCATGTTCGCAGTCACCAAACAGAACGGCCAGTGCATGGCCATGCCCGACGTCTGCAAGACGCCCGCACCGCCCGCACCGCCGGTTCCCATTCCTTACCCGAACATCGCCATGCCCATGATGGGCAATCCCTGCACCATGAAGGTCTTGATAGGCGGCATGCCGGCGCTGACCAAGGCGTCAAAGATTCCGATGAGCAACGGCGACCAGGGGGGCGTGGCCGGCGGTGTGGTGTCGGGAAAGATGATGGGGGAGACCGAGTTCATCATGGGCAGCATGAAGGTCAAGCTCGAGGGCAACCCGGCCGTCAAGCTTGGTGACCCCACCAAACAGAATGCCGGCAATGGGGTGGGCTCGGTGCTGGCGCCCAGCCAGGCGATTGTCATGATCATGGGCTGACTGCCTGCAAGCAAAGGACAAGAGAATGAAAACCGTCTGGATCACCGCCCTCAAGGAAGACCAGCCTCGCGTGGCCGCCGTGACCGCGGTGCTCAAACGCTACGGCCTGCAGTGCAAGGGCCATTTCTGGGCCGACCAGCCCGACAAGATGGCTTGGCGCGTCGCGCTGGAGGCTTTGCTCGAAGCCAAGGCCGACGCCTGGCTGGTGCTGGTCGATGGCGATGAAATCAAGAAGCCTTCGGTGCGTTACGGCCTGTCGCTGATGACCTCGGCCCTGCGCAGTGCGCGCGGCGGCAGCTTTCCCATGCTCACGCTCTGGAACTCGGCGCCTGCCGCTGAAGCCGCGCTGCCGCCGCTGATGGCGCAGGCCGAGCTGTTGCTCGAGTCGGGTGCGAGTTGGCCTGCAAAAATCGTGGCCAAGGCGAATGTGCCGCCCAAGGCAGCGCCGGCCGAATTCCGGCTCGACGTGCTGGGCAACGAGCGCCTGGGCCAGTGGTTCGAAATCGGCCCGGTGGCCGGCGCCTGGTCAGGCGTGATGTTCGGCGTGACGGGCGAGGGCGCCGAGATCCAGTTCCAGGCTGTGGGTCCCAAGGCCATGCTGCCGGAGAAGACCACGCTGGAGTTCGCGCAGGAGGGGTTGAAGCTTGAAGTCGCCGGGAATGAATACGCCGCATGGGCGGTGCGCAACCAGGTCGATGGCAACACGTCCTACTTCGTCAAGGTCAAGGGCTGCCCCGACTCGATTCTTTTTATGCCCTATGCCGAGGAAACGGATGCGGAAGCCACCATCCTGAGGCTGGTGTGATCCAGCGGGTTCTTCCGGGTCCAGGAGAGCCGCTCTCAGTCCAAGCGTTTGCGCGCCGGGCCGGTGATGTCGCCGCCCGCGCTGACCAGCAGGGCTTCGCCGGGGTCGTAAGGCAGTTCGGCGACGCGCTCTTCATCATTGAAGCGGTAGCCGACGCGATAGACCGACTGGCTGTGCGCGGTCTGCAGCCGCGTGCCGCACTGCTTGTCGCGCAGAAAGACTTCAACCGGGATGTCGTCGTCGGGCCCGTTGCCGGGCTCGGGCGGCACGGCCGGCGGAAACACCATGTCCCACAGCGCCTTGCCGGCCAGCGCGCCGCCAATCATGCCGACGGCGATGGGGGCGGGTTTGTGCTTGCCCAGTTTGTCGCCGATGGCGCCGCCCACGACGGCACCGGCCACGCCGCCCGGGCCCAGCACATAGCCGCCACCGGCGCTGCCGAGGATGACGGGCACGGCCCAGCGCTTGTAGACGGCGGCTGTGGCATGGCGCTTGAGCAGGAACCCGCCCGTAAAACCGCCCATGGCCGCGCCTATCAGGGGCACGGCGTTGCGCAGCAGCCAGGGTTTGGCGTTGTTCTGGCGCACCAGGTATTCGCGTTCGGGAATCAGCACCTGCCAGCAGCTTTGCTCGACGCTGGGGGTGCTGGCCAGCGTGGCATAGGCGTAGAGCACGGGCACGACGACGGGCGGGGGTGGGAGTTCCACATCGGCCACGGGGGCGGGCGCGCTGTCCTGGCCCAGGGCAGGCAAGGCCTGCAGTGCCATCGCCATGCAGATAAGCCCCGGGTAAATTGCCGCTCCAAAGTGCATGGCTTATTATCTTCATTCCCGAATGAATTCACCAAAATTACCTTTAATTACGAGCAGGCAAAACTTGGTTGAACAAAGGTCTAAGGGGGTGTGGGGATCGCGGGTGGGCGGCGCCTGCCTGGTGGTGGCCGCCCTGGTGGCACTGTCGGCACTGGGCGGCTGCGCCACGGCCAACTCCATGATGGGCGGCAACACGCGCAAGGAAGCCGTGGCCGAAATCGCCTGGAGTTTCGCGCGCAACGCCATCCTGGTGGAAGTCGAGGCCGACAACCGGCTCAATGAATACAGTGGTGAAGCGCATACGCTGGTCCTCGGTGTTTACCAGATGGAAGACGCCGCAGCCTTCTATAAATTGATCGCCGACGCGGCCCTGGTGGGAAAATCGTTGGAGACCGGCAAGGGCGGCGAGGGGTTTGTGCATTTCGCGCGCTACGTCGTGACGCCGGGCCAGCACAGCATCCTGCAGCTGGACCGGGCGCAGAAGGCCAAATTCGTCGGCGTCGCGGCCGGTTATTACCAGATGGATGCGGCCCGCAGCGCGCGCCTCTTCGAGGTGCCGCTGACGGTCGAGAGCGAGGGGATGGTCAGCAAAACCTACAAGGCCGCGCCCGCGACCCTGGCGGTGCGCCTGAATTTCGGGCCGGACGAGCTGCTCAATGCCGAGCGCCTGAACCGGGATCCGGCGGGGGCAAAAGCCAGCGAGGCGGTTCCGCTCGATGGCGGGGGCCGGGAGATCAAGCTGACGCCGGACACGCTCAAGGATGCGATGAACGCCAACAGCGCGGTGAAGAAACTGGACAAATAAGGACAGCAGGCAGCACATGGAAGAAAAACAAGGCATTTACTGGCACCAGGGCATGTTCCTGCAGTCCCAGCATTTCCAGATGGCTGACCTGCACAACCAGTTCCAGCACAAGCCCATGCAGGAGTCCGGCCTCCCGCATTTCTGGGGCGTGGGCGAACTTGAACTGGTCGCCGCGGCGGCCAGCAACCGCACGGTGGAAGTGCAGGCCGCGCGCCTGCTGTTCCAGGACCGTACTTATATTGAATACCCCGGCAATGCCGTCATCAAGGCCAGGCCTTTCGACGTGGACTGGGTGGAGGGCGACAAGCCCTTCACGGTCTACCTGGGCCTGAAAAAACTCAGCGCCACCGAAAACAACGTGACCATCGCCGCCGACCTGACGGCTGCCGGAGGCGCCGCCACGCGCTACGCCACGCTGGCCAACCCGCCCGAGGTCGCCGACCTGTACTCCGACGGCCCGGCGGCCCAGGTGCGTACGCTGCTGCACGTGGTCAAGGTGTTCTTCGAGGGCGAGATCGACAAGCTGCAGGACTACAGCCTGATCCCCATCGCGCGCCTGGTGCGCGACGGCGACGCGATCAAGCTGTCCGAAAGCTTCATCCCGCCCTGCTACGCGATTTCCGGCTCCAACGTGCTGCTGCGCCTGGTCAAGGACATCCGCGACGAGCTGACCGGGCGCGCGCGCCAGCTGCAGGAGTACAAAAGTCCGCGCGAGATGCAAAAGGCCGAGTTCGACGCGAGCTACATGGTGTTCCTGCTGGCCCTGCGTTCGCTGAACCGGGCCAGCCCCTACCTGTTCCACCTGACCGAGACGCGCCAGGTCCATCCCTGGCTGGCCTACGGCGCCATGCGGCAGCTGATCGGCGAGCTGAGTTCGTTCTCGGAGCGCTTCAACATGCTGGGCGAGGCCGAGGACGGCACGCCGGGCCTGCCGCCCTACGACCATGCCGATCTCGGCAAGTGTTTCGACCGCGTGCGCACCATGGTGAGCCACCTGCTCAACGAAATCACCGTGGGCCCCGAGTTCCTCGCCATCCTGCAACCCCAGGGCGACTACCACGTGGGCCAGCTGCCGCGCAATTTCTTCGGCCARCGCAACCGCTTCTACCTGGTGATACGCACCGAACAAAACATGGAGTGGGTGGTGGATGCGGTGCAGCGCGACGCGCGCCTGGCCGCCACCGACGAGATGCCGGGCCTGATCGCGCACGCGCTGCCGGGGCTGGAGCTGATCCACATGGCGGCCGCGCCGCAGGGCCTGCCGCGCCGGTCATACTCCTACTACTTCCGCATCGAGCAGATGAGCCAGCAGTGGGAGATGGTGGAGCGGGAGGGCTCCGTCGCGCTGTACTGGATGGATGCGCCGGCCGACCTCAAGGCCGAAATTGTTGTGTTGCGGAGATAACGCGTGCGCCTGGTTGATTGTTTCATTCCCTTCATGGCCTATGTGCGCCACTTCCAGGGCCAGCCCTCGGCAAGCGCGGCGGCGGTCAGGGATCAGCTCGACAGCCTGCTCTCCGAGGGCCGCCGCAAGGCCCAGGAAGCCGGCATCGCCGAGGTCGACACCATGAACGGCATGTTCGCCGTGGCCGCCTGGGCCGACGAACTCCTGCTGGCGACCGCCTGGTCGGGCTCCGAGGAATGGAAGCGCCTGCTGCTGCAAAAACGCTATTTCAACGTGTCCAGCGCCGGGGTCGAGTTTTTCACCCGCCTGGAGGCCCTGGGCCCGCAGCAGCTTGCGGTGCGTGAGGTGTATTTCTTTTGCCTCAGCATGGGCTTTGCCGGGCGTTACGGCCATGACCGCAATCCCAAGACCCTGGAAGACATCAAGCAGGCCAGCCTGGCGCAGCTGGTGCAAGGGGACGGCCTGTACGGCGATTCGGGCAAGGTGCTGTTTCCGCAGGCCTATGCCAGTGTGGGGCGCAAGGGCGGCAAGCAGCCGGGCGAAGGCCGCTGGCGCTGGCGCGCTTCCTCGCTGACGCTCAGCGTGCTGCTGGCGCCGCTGGTGGTGCTGGCCGTGCTCTACGGCATCTACCACCTGATCATCTGGCAGACGGCCAGCTCCATCATGGCGCAGATCAAATGAAGGCACTGCGCACCATTCTTGTCTGGCTGCTGGTCCTCATGGTGCTGGCGCTGCTGAGCTGGGGCCTGGCGCTCTATATGGAGTGGCCGCTGTGGGCGGGTGTGGCGGTGTTCTTCGGGGTGCTGGGCCTGTACCTGCTGGTGCGCTTCATCATCCGCCTGGTGCAGGTCTTCCGCTCGCGCAGCCGCATGGCGCAGCTGTCCGCGGCCAGCCAGGACAAAGTGGCCAAGCAGGCTTCGCCGCGCGCGGTGCTGATCCGCAAATGGAAGACCGCCGCCGCCACGCTGCGCGCCTCCAGCCTCAAGCGCTTCGGCAACCCCCTCTATGTGCTGCCCTGGTACATGGTGGTGGGCCGCTCCGGCACCGGCAAGACCACGGCGCTCACGCGCACGCGGCTGTCTTCGTCGATCCAGAAGGTCAGCCAGAGCGCGCGCATCGAGCAGACCTCGAATTACGACTGGTGGTATTTCGACCGCGCCGTGGTCATCGACTGCGCCGGGCGCTACGTGGAGGCGGCCGACCTCGAGCAGGACCGCAGCGAATGGGAGCTCGGCCTGGACCTGCTGGCCAAGTACCGCGGCAAGGAAGGGCTCAACGGCCTGGTGCTGGCCATCAGCACCGAGCGCCTGTCCCACCCCGACAAGGACGCACTGCTGGAAGAAGGCCGCGTGGTGCGCGAGCGCATCGAGCAGCTGATACGCCTTTTCGGCAAGCGTTTCCCGGTCTACGTGATGGTCACGCAGTGCGACCGCATTTACGGCATGGAAGAGTGGGCCCGCCAGCTCAGCGAAAAATCGCTGGAGCAGGCCATGGGCTACCTGGCAGAGCCGGACAGCGGCGAGCCCGGCGAGACCCAGTTCCTCGACAAAGCCTTCGGCAACATCCATGAGCGGCTGCAGGTGCTGCGCACCGTGCTGGTGTCGCGCGGCACTCCGGTCGCGCCCGAGCTGCTGCTGTTCCCCAATGAGCTGGCCCAGCTCAAGCCCGGCCTGGAAGTCTTCCTGCGCGCCTGCTTCGGCGACAGCGCCTATCTTGAGACACCTTTCCTGCGCGGCCTGTTCTTCAGCAGCGGCCTGCAGCAGGGCGGCGCCGTTTCCAGCCTGCTGGGCCAGGTGCTGCCGCCGGTGCCGCCGCACCCCAGCGCCAACGCCGGGCTGTTCCTGCATGACTTCTTCGGGCGGGTGCTGCCGCAGGACCGTAGCATTTCGCTGCCGGCCTCGCTGCGCAACCCCTGGCGCACCGCCACGCAGAACCTCGGCCTGCTGGCCTGGGTGCTGCTCAGCGTGGCGGCGGCGATCTTCATCACCATCGGTTTCCTGGACAACATGCAGACGCTGTCCCTGCTGCAGGAAAAAGGCCGGCTGAGCATGCGCTTTACCGGCAACCTCGACGAGGACACGACCACGCTGGAGCGCCTGAGCGAAACCATTTCCCTGGTCGAGCGCCGTGACAACAGCTGGAAGAGCCAGTGGATGGTGGAAAGCACCAACATCGACGACCTCGAAGACCGCCTCAAAAGCAGCTTCACCGGCAATTTCCGCCGCTACATCCTGCCCACCACCGACGCCAACTACCAGGAAGACTCGGAACGCATCCTGCATGAGGACCCGAACCGTGAATTCGCGCGCATGATGCGCAACCTGGTGCGCTACATCAACCTGCTGCAGGCGCACGAACGCGGCGCCGACCGCCAGGCGCTGCTGGCCATGCCGCAGCGCCAGCACATCTCGCGCTACACCCCCGAGCTCTACACGCGGCTGAACGACCTCTATATCTCCAACATCGCCTGGTCGGCGCCCACCGATCCCTACGTGCCCGCGCGCCTGCGTTTTGAGCAGCAGCTGCTCAACCGCCTGGCTTTTCACGACCCCAACCTCACCTGGCTGGCCGGCCTGCCCGACACCAACCCTCTGCTCAAACCCGTCACGGTGCAGGATTTCTGGGTCGGCACCAACCAGGCCCGCGCACCCGCGGCCGGGCAGGCCTTGCCGGTGGTGCCCGCGGCTTTCACCAAAGCCGGCAAGAAGGAAATCGACGCTTTCCTCGCGGAGATGGAAAAAAGCATAGACGACGGCCCCAAGTTCCTCGCGCAGCGCGGCGCCTTCGAGGCCTGGTACAAGGAAAACCGCGTCCAGGCCTGGCAGAAGTTCACCGCCGGGTTTTCAGGCACCGAGCGCACCCTGTCGGGCGAGGCCGAATGGCGCGCCGCCATGGGCCTGATCACCAGCGCGCGCAGCCCCTATTTCCGCGTGATGGACAGGCTTAACGAGGAGTTCGACGACCAGCCCGCCGCCCAGCTGCCGAGCTGGCTGCGCCTGTCGCGCGAACTGGCCGAGCTGCGCCGGCAGGCCGCGCGCTCCGGCGCCGCGGGCGAGGCGCTCAACGTCGTGGGCGCCATCAACAACGTGGGCGGCAAGGCCATGAAGGAAGTCCTGGGCGGCGCGCCCAGACAGGGGCAGGACACCCTGCAGAACAGCCTGAGCGCGGCGGCCACGCTGCAGAAGTTCTTCAAGGACCTCAACGCCGTGGCCACCGACGTGGTGGTGGGGCCGGCCAAGGCCTACCAGGCGGCGGTGGACTTCCACGGCTTTTCAACCGACCCGGCCGTGAAGGCCTCGGCCCTGCAGTCCACGGCCGACAGCCTGGTGCAGTTGCGCAAGCAGGTGGGCTACAACACGCCCAACGACGAAATCGTCTGGCAGCTCATGGGCGGGCCGCTGCGCTTCGTGCTGGCCTACACCGAGGAGCAGGCCTCCTGCAGCCTGCAAAGCGAGTGGGCCTCCAAGGTGGACTGGCCGCTGCAGACCGCGCCCAACATGACGGCCATGGTCGATCAGCTGTACGGCGCCAAGGGCACCGTCTGGGCCTTTGCCGACGGCCCGGCCAAACCCTTCCTGCAGCGCGACGCCAACCGCTTCGCCATCGTCCAGACCATGGGCTACAGCGTGCCCTTCACGCGCCAGTTCCTGCCCATGCTCAATGACGCGGCAGGCAAGCGCGTCGAGCAGCTGGTGACGCAGCAGCGCGCCGAACTGCAGGACCAGACCGACAAGCTCGCAGTACAGAAGGAGCAGCTGCAGGCGCAGCAGGCCATGGCCCAGATAGACCGCGCGCTGGCCGACATCAAGCAGAAGGTTGACGCCATCAAGGCCCAGGCCCAGCAGCTCACCATCACCGCCCAGCCCACCAGCGTCAACCCCGGCGCCAAGGCCAAGCCCTTCGTGACGGTGCTGTCCATCCAGTGCGCTTCCGGCGCGCGCGTGCTCAACAACTACAACTTCCCGGTCAGCGACAGCTTTCCGCTGGGCGACCGCCAGTGCGGCGACGTCACGCTGCAGATCAAGATCGAGGACGTGGTGCTCACCAAGAAGTACCCCGGCGCCGGCGGCGTCGTGCGTTTCCTGCAGGACTTCCGCGACGGCGCGCGTCTGTTCAACGTCGACGAATTCCCGGCGGCGCGCGCGCGGCTGGACGCGCTGGGCGTGCGCCAGGTCGGCCTGCGCTACAACTTCGAGGGCCAGGATGCCATCCTCAAGGCGGCGCAGCAGCTCGAGCAGCTCGAGCGCCAGGAAAAAGAGAAAACGGCCGAGAAGCAGCGCCTGCAGGACGCGCAGTTCGCACGCGAGGAACGCGGCATCCAGGCCAAGCTCTCCAACGCCACGGCAGTGCCGGCCATTGAGGTTTCGCTGCCCAAGCAGATCGGCGTCTGCTGGGATACGCGCATGACACCGCACAAGCCGCAGGACACGCAGGCGCTGTTCAAGGAGCTGGCTGCGGCGCAGGTGCAGGCTGCGCCGGGGGCTACGACGGCGCCGGCTGCTCCCGCGCGCTAGCGATTTCGTTCAGGGTGTTTCCGTTCGAGCTTGTCGAAGGGGCTTCGACAGGCTCAGCCCGAACGGTTGGTGCTTTAAGGTGCGCCCCCAAAATCACCGTTCGCCCTGAGCTTGTCGAAGGGCTTGGTTACCCTTCCCGCGTCCCGTCTCAGGTCACCAGCTTGACCGCCGTCGCCGCATCCAAGGCCACAATGCGCGCCAGCAGCGCATCGGCCGCGTCCCGGTCTTCCTCGTTGCGCGCCATCACACCGTAGGCCACCTGCAGGCCGTCCAGCGCCATGGCCGGGTCCCAGGCGCCGAGCTGGTGGCGGTCTATGGCCTCGACCACGGCATGCGCGAAAGCCTTGAGCGCCGCGCCGGGGCGGTGCTGCAGCAGCAGCTCGCACAAACGGATCTGCAGCAGCAACTGGTCGCGCGCCGAGGGCTGCAGCGCGAGCTGCTCCTGCAGGCAGGCGGCCGCGCTCGCGAGGTCGTCGTTGGCCGCCAGCGCGCGCGCATTGCCGATGGCGGCCGTGACTGCATCACTCGCGCGGCCACCGGCAGCGGGTCCGCCGCCTCCTGCTGCCACACCGGGCAGCAGCGTGGCCAGCCAGTCCAGGGTGTCGCCGGCGGCAAAGGGCATGCCGCTCGAAAACGAGAGTTTTTCCAGGCCCGGCAGCCGCGCCAGCAGGCGTGCCGTTTCGTTGCACACTTCCTGGCGAGCGGCCGCATAGCCGCTGCCCATGCGCCCCAGCGCCGCGGCGCAGACGCCGTTGAGGTCCAGCCAGAAGGGGAAGGCCGCCAGCTGGGCTTCGGCGAAGGCCACGAGCTCGGCATCCGACTGGCTGTCCTTGAGCCGGGCCAGCGCGTCGCTGACCTGTGAAATCGGCGGCGCGATGCGGGTCTGGCCGCCGTCGGCCGGCGGCAGGGCCTCCAGCGTCGACCAGGCCGCCGTGCGGTTCAAGCGATAAGACAAGGGGTTGCTGCTGTCATTGGCCAGAAACCATTCGGCCAGGCTGCCCAGGCGCGAGCAGGCTTCCTCCAGCGCGCGCTCGACGTTGTCGGCCGAGTCCAGCAGCAGCGTGGCCGGTGGGGGGCCGGCGGCCGCCGCGGGCGAAGGCGAGGCGGCCGCCTCCACGGGGGCCGGCTCTTCGGCCGGTTTTTCCTCGATCACCGTCAGGGTGTTGACCAGGGTCAGCAGCGCGCGCATGGAAGGCGCTTCGCTGTCCTTGTCGGCCAGCAGCGTGTCCAGGGCCTGCAGGCTGGTCGTCAGGCGTGCCACGAGCTCGGCTTCCTGCGGCGGCAGCGCGCCCCAGTCGGTTTCGGTGGCGCGCTGCTGCACACGGTCTATCAGCCACTGCAGCGCGTTGCGGCGACCTCGCATGCGCTTGAGCCCCGGGTACAGCGTGTCCCAATAGCCCTGCAGCATGTCGGCCAGCACCTTGAGGCCGTCGGCCAGGCCGTAGAGGCCGCGCGTTTCCAGCAGGCCGCCGGCCAGGTAGCAGGCCACCAGCAGGTCCTTGCCCTTGGTGGACAGCAGCTCGGTGGACCACTGGTTGACCTTGTTCCAGTCCATGGTCACGCTGTGCACCGGGCTGGCCAGCTTGGCGACCTCGGCCTCCAGCAGCTCGAAGGCGGGCTCCTCGCGTACTTCGTTGCCGGCGGGCTGCGGCCCGGCGATGGGCTGCTTGCCGAGTTCGGTGATCAGGTCAGTGGTCATAAGCAACGGAAAAAGAGTGCCATGGAAAAAAGACGGAATGCAGGGTTCATTCCCACAGTGCTTCCACCTCGGCATTGAGGAAGTAGCCGACGCCGCGCTCGGTGCACAGCAGCTTGGGGTTTTTTGCGTCGGCCTCGAGCTTGCGGCGCAGCCGCAGTATCTGCACGTCGATGGCGCGGTCGTAGATGTCGTCGAAGGCGCGCGTGCGCTCCAGCAGCTGCTCGCGCGAGATGATGCGCCCCGGTGTGCCGAGGAAGACCGCCAGCAGGTTGAACTCGGCGTTGGTCAGCGATACCGGCTTGCCTTCGGGCGAGGTCAGGCGGCGCGTGTTGAGGTTCAGGCCCCAGGCCGCGAAGCGGTAGGCGCGCGGATGCTTGCCGCGCGTGACGGGCACCTGCACTCCGCTGTGGCTGGGGCGCTCGCCGGCCGGCTCGCCCGACGCGCTTGCACCGCCGGCGCGCCGCGTCACCGCGCGTATGCGGGCCAGCACTTCGCGCAGCGAAAAGGGCTTGGTGATGTAGTCATCGGCGCCCAGCTCAAGCCCCATCACGCGGTCGGCTTCTTCCAGCCGGCCCGTCAGGCAGATGATGGAAATGTTGGCCTCGGCGCGCCATTTGCGCGCCAGGTCTATGCCGTCGCCGTCGGGCAGGTTGAGGTCCAGCAGCACCAGGCTGTAGGCCGTGTTGGAGACGGCCTGCACCGCTTCGGTCGCGGTGGCCACGCCCGTCACCGACAGGCCGTGGCCCGTCAGGTAGTCAATCAGCAATTTGCGCAGGGCGTCGTCATCGTCGACGACCAGGATGGATTGGGGTTGTTTGGGCTGCGTCATGGCTGGAGCTTGCCTTCTTCTTCATCAACATCGCCGTCGTGCCGGGCGGGCGGGGAATCGGAACGTCCAGTGGCCATTTTGACGGCCTGGCGCAGGGCCGCTGCGTCGAAGGACCCGGTAATGGTAACCACGCCGGCTTCATGCGCGATGACGGCTTCGTCGTTGGCGCCGGTGCAACGCACCAGCGGCAGGGTGGGGACCGCCTGGCGCAGCGCGGCCAGCAGGTTTTCGCCGGCTGCCTCCGAATCCAGCCACACCAGCAGCTCGGTGTGCTCGCCCAGGCCTTGCAAGCCTTGCGGGTCGCCGGCGATGACGGCCGGGTCATGGCCGGCGGGCTCGAAACCCAAGGCGGCCAGGGCGTCTTCGGTGCGCTCGCGCGCCTGGGCATCCTGCGCCACGACGAGCACCGTCTCGCCCTGGCCCAGCGGTGGTGGCGGCGGCGCCGGTACAGGATTTTGAGACACCTGCTCGGCAGCCAGCAGCGGCAGCATCAGGCTGAAACGTGTGCGCTGGCCATGGCCCGTCCACACCGACACGCCGCCCGCATGGTCGGCCGCGACGCCGGCAACGATGGCCAGGCCCAATCCGGTGCCGTGGCCTTTTCCATGGCCCTTGCCGCCCTGCGAGGAGCGCGAGGAAAAGAAGGGGTCAAAGAGCTGGTGTACATGCGCCGGCGCGACGCCGCTGCCGTCGTCCAGCACGTCCAGCCAGGCGCAATCGCGCTCCAGCGTGTCGCCGACGCCGGTGTCGGCTTCGCGTGCATAGCCGGCCGGCGCCTGGCCTGGCGACGTTGTCAGGCGCAGCTCGACGCGGCCGGCCGCGGCCTGCGAGGCGTTGCGCAGCAGGTTCAGGATGGCGCGGGTCAGCTGGCCCCGGTGCACCAGCACCGGCACGGGCGCCACCGGCACCCGCACTGTCAGCCGTATGCCGGCCGGCAACAAGGGGGTGGCCAGCGCCACCGCTTCGGACACCAGGTCGCGCAAGTCGCCGGCCTCGCGCGTGCGCGCGCCGCGGCGGCCGGCCAGCAGGATCTGCTCCGTCAGGTCCTTGCCGCGCGCCACGGCGGCCGACACCTCGCCCAGCGGGGCACGCACCGGCAGGCCGGCTTTTTCACGCTCCACCGCGAGCTCGGCATAGCCGCCCACCGCCCCCAGGATGTTGTTGAAATCGTGCGCAATGCCCCCGGTGAGAAAGCCCATGGTCTCAAAACGCCGGGCGCGCTCCAGGCGCAGGTTGAGCTTCTGCCGTTCATTCACCGCAATGCCGACGAAGAAGGACAGGATGGCGAGGCCGGCGAGGTCCACCTGCAATTCCCAGGTGCCGTCTTCGCCGCCGAGGCTGGCGCTGTAGGGCCCGTAATCCGCCATGGCCAGGCCTATGCCGATGGCGGCTGCCGCCAGCACGCCCAGCGACGCCGCCCGCAGGCCGCCGCTGATCGCCGCCCACACCAGCACCAGCGACAGCAGGGCGCGCAGGACCTCCCTCGGGAAACCCGGCAGCAGGGCCGACGCAGCCATCAAGCCTGCGGCGATCACGGCGGCCGCCAGGGCGACGGCCGGCTTGTCGCCGGGCGATGCGGCGGCCCGGGCCTGGCGCGAACACCAGGCCAGCAAGGCCGGCAGCAACACCAGCACGGCCAGGCCGTTGCCGACCAGCATGACGCGCCATTCCTCGAGCCAGGCGGTGTGTTTGGTCACCGCGCCTATGGTGGCCCCCAGGGCCGCCACCACGCTGGTGGCCAGCAGCGGCAGCAGGACCGTGAAGCGCGCGAGCTTGCGGGTGCTGTCGATGTCGCCGTTCTCGCTGACCAGGCGCCGGCCCAGGAAGGCGTACAGCGCCACCTCGAACACATTGAGCAGCGCGAAGGCCGCATCGGCGCTCACCGACAGCGGGTCGGCGTCGCCCACCAGCATCATGGACAGGAAAATCGCGACCAGGAAAACAGGCCATCGGCGATAGGGCAGGCTCCACAGCAGGGCCGCACCCAGCGCCGGCGCAGGCCAGATGATGGCGGCCAGGGTATCGGGGCGCGACGTGTAGGCGGCCGGGGTGGACAGGATGGCATAGACAAAGGCCAGCAGCACGGCCAGCAACGCCAGCCGGAAGGGATTGGCCGGGTCCTGCAGGGCCGGCATGGCGAGCACGCCGCCGGCGCTTTGCCCTTTCGCCGGGCTCACGGAGGCGAGCTCGGCCTGTCCATTGCGTTGCATCTGCGGGTTCTGCATTTGTGGTGCCTGTGCATGGGCCTTGCGCAGCCCGCCGGGGCGCGGTGCGCGAGTGTCTCCGGCCCTGCACGGGTGTCGCCCTCCGGGGAAGTGCCCAGTGTAAGCAATTGGCGCTAGGGCCTGTTAACGCTATTGATGCAAGATGCGTTGCGAGTCAAAAAGGCCTTGAGCAAGGCGCAAAACGCAGGCGGGGTAGACCCCGTCAAGGCTTTGCAGCGCCGCGCAAGGCCTTTTTGATCGCAACCCGGAGGGAATGGGGTGAAAACGGCGCCACTCAGCGTTGCACTCCTAGCCCAGACACCCGGTCTGGGCGTCGTCGCGCGCCTTGATTGGCACCGTTTTCACCCCATTCGCATTTGCATCAATAGCGTTAACAGGCCCTAACCGGGCACCGATTTCGTCAACCCTGCGCAACATCGGCGCGGCGCATGCGGCCGGGGGCGCTTGCGGGCCGCCATGAGCCGCTGACTGGCCCTAAACTCGGTCCATGGACACCCTCCCAACGACACGGCCGGCCCAGAGCGTTGCCGACCTCTCGCGCGAGGAGTGGGTGGAGATGCGGCTGATCCACACCTTCATGCGTTATGCAAGGCCTGCGCTGCATTCCGCGCTGGTGTTGATCGTGGTCATGGTGGTCATTCTTTATCACCGCGTCGACACGCTGAACCTGGGCCTGTGGGCGGCGGCCGCGGCGGCCGTGACCGTGGTGCGTTACGGCGTCATCGGCATCTACCAGCGCAACCTGACCGGCGTCAGCGGCCCGCCCCTGCGCGCCTTCATGGCGAAATACGGCTGGACCTGGTCGGCCAGCGCCCTGGTCTGGGGCGCTTCCATGTTTGTCTACTTCCTGCGGGCGCCGGTGTACGACCAGTTCCTCTGCATGGTCGTGCTGGTGGGCATGGCCGGTTTCGCGGTGGGCACGTTTTCATCCTGGCTGCCCTGCTTCAAGAATTACGTGAACGGCCTGGGGATCTCGGTCGTGGCCGCGCTGCTCTACGAACTGGTGATGGAGCGCGGCCTGCCCCCGAGCTTCAACACCTACGGCATGCTGGCGCTGGTGCTGATTTACTGGGCCGTGATCCGCATCTCGGGCCTGCGCTTTCACGAGGTGCAGCGCATCAACCTTGAGCTGCAGTACGACAACTCCATGCTGATCAAGTCGCTGACCGAGCAGAGCCGGGCGGCGCTGGAAGCGGTCGAAATCAAGAACCGCTTCATCGCCAGCGCCGCCCACGACCTGCGCCAGCCCGTGCATGCCCTGGACCTGTACGCCGGCTGGCTGGCCGCCGAGCCCGAATTCGTCGAGCAGATCACACCCAAGATCGTGCGTTCCACCAAGGCCGTCAACGACTTGTTCAATTCCCTGTTCGATCTGGCGGGGCTGGAAACCGACCCGCTCAGGGTGAACCTGCAGGAAGTGGACCTGGCGGGGCTGCTGCAGGACCTGGAGGCGCAGTACGCGCCCTTTGCCCGTGAGCGCGGCCTGCGCCTTCGGGTCCGCGCGGCGCCCGGCACCGTCAGGTCCGACCCGGTGGTGCTGCAGCGGCTGGTCGGCAATTTGCTGTCCAACGCGCTGCGCAATACGCACCGCGGCGGCGTGCTGATCGCGGTGCGCCGGCGCGGCGGCGTGCCACGCATCGAAATCTGGGACACCGGCGTCGGCATCGCCAAAGAGCACCAGCAGGCGATCTTCCAGGAGTTTTACCGGATTCCCCTGCAGGGCACCGAAGAGGGCTTCGGCCTGGGGCTGGCCATCGTGTCGCGGCTCAGCGCGGCGCTGGGGCATCCAGTAGGGTTGGCTTCCCGGGCTGGGCGGGGGAGTGTTTTTTGGGTTGAGCTTAGGGTTTAGGGGCGGGTCTTGCGCCGGCCTTGCGCGCTCTTGCGTTTTGCCTTTTGCTTAGGCTTGCTGGCCGGGACTCGCCCCGGCGGGCGAGGCACTTTTACCGAAACCCGCAAAGCGGGTTTTCTTTGTTCGCCAAAGGCGCGCTACGCGCGCGGGGTTTGCTCACTTCGCGCAGCGAAGTTACGCAAACACCAAAAGTACCCAAAAGAAAGGCGACCCGCAGTCTGGGTCCCTCCGCTTCGCTTCGGGCAACCTGCGGTGCTCGACTACGGCGGGGTCTCGCGCAAACTCGCCTTCGGCTCAGACAAGCGCGATCCCTGATCCGCCTACGTCTGCGCTCCTCGGCCCAGCCAGGACGGGGCAATCGGGAGCGGGGAAAGAAGATAAAGAAGACAAATACCAACAAGGACACGCCATGGCGTGTCCTTGTTTCTTCAGGTATTCGGTATTGGTATTTTTTGTCCTCACCCCTTGTGGATGCGCCGCGGAGCGCAGGGCCAGACGGATCAGGGCAAAAACTTGTTTGAGCGAAGCGAGTTGTTTTTGACCCCGGCTGGACCGAGCACCGCAGGTTGCCCCGGAGCGAAGCGGAGGGGACGCAGGAACCAGGGTCGCCTTTTCTTTGCTTACTTTCTTTTGGCGAAGCAAAAGAAAGTGAGTTGCCGCCAGGCAACCCCCGGCCAGCAGAACCAGGTTTTAGTTAGCCGACCGTAGACGGTCAAAGGCCTGTCAGAGCAGGCCTTGGGTGCGCGCCAGGTGGCTCGCCTGGGAGCGGCTCTTGACGTTGAGGCGGCGGAACAGGCGCCACAGGTGCACTTTGACGGTGTGCTCGCTGATCTGCAGTTCTTCGGCGATGTCGCGGTTGCTCATGCCCTTGTCCAGCATCACCAGCAGCTGTTTCTGCCGCTTGGAGAGCTTTTCGGTCGGGGTGGAGGGTTCCGGGTCCAGGTCTTCGCTGAGGAAGACGCGCAGCACGTTGGAGATCTCGGTCGCGCCGGCCGACTTCTGGATGTAGGCATCCGCGCCGGCCTCGATGGAGAGGTCCTCGTAGTCCTGGGCCGGGGCCGCAGACAGCACCACCAGGGGCACGGTGGGGAATTGCTGCTTGAGTTCGCGCACGCCGGAGACACCGTTGGTGTCGGGCAGGCGCAAGTCCAGGCAGATAAGTTCGGGGATGCCTTGTTCCTGCACGGCCGGAGTCACGGCGGCGAGCCGGTCCAGCTCGGTCACGGTGGCCTTGCTGCTCAGGCGGCGGATCAACATAACAACCGCTTCCCGCATGAGCGGATGGTCATCTATTACAAAAATACTCATTAATTAAGTCTGAAGGAATTGGGCCTATTAACCATCGAGCATAACTGTTGTATGTCAACTTTAGTGCATAAATAAACGGGCGATTGCGGTATTTTTTCAGAACGCTGATCCAAAAAAACAACAAGCTCAGGGGCCGAAAAACCGGAAAACCGCCGCCAGATCGTCTTCGCTGACCCCCGGCAGGGCCTGTGCACGCCCTTGCCGCAGCGCAGCAAGGCCGTCTTTTTGCAGCGCCGCAATGGCCTGCGCGGCCTCGCGGGGCGACTCAAATCCCTCGCTTTGCAGCAGCACCCGGGCTTGGTCGTCCTGCAGCTTGAAGTAAAAGAGGCCGTCCTTTTCCCGGTATTGCTTGAAGGCCGGCGCAGCGCTTTTGGCCGCCTTGGCCTTGGTTGAAGCGGCCGGGAGGGTGTCGAGCTTGCGCMGGCCCACGGCGCGCCGCAGTTCGGCCATGAAGGGCGTGGCTTCGGCGCGGGCCTTGCGGGCCCCGGCCTGGAGGATGTCCTCGATCTTGCCGGGGTCGGCCATCAGCGCGTGGTAGCGTTCGCGCATGGGCGCGACTTCACGGTCTATGCGCTCGAACAGCGTCTGCTTGGCGTCGCCCCAGGCAATGCCTTCGGCGTAAGCCTTGCGCAATGCGGCCGTTTCTTCGGCGCTGGCGAAGGCCTGGTAGATCTGGAACAGCGCCGAGCCTTCCACGTCCTTGGGCTCGCCCGGGGCGCGCGAATCGGTCACGATGCCGTTGATCAGCTTGCGCAACTGCTCGCGCGGCGTGAACAGCGGAATCGTGTTGTCGTAGCTCTTGCTCATCTTGCGCCCGTCCAGGCCGGGCAGCAGGGCGACCGATTCCTCGATCACCGCCTCGGGCAGCACCAGGTGCTCGCCGTAGAGGTGGTTGTAGCGCTGGGCCATGTCGCGCGCCATCTCGATGTGCTGGATCTGGTCGCGCCCCACCGGCACCTTGTGCGTCTTGAACAGCAGGATGTCCGCGCCCATGAGCACCGGGTACATGAAGAGCCCGGCGGTCACGTCGGCATCCGGGTCGTTGCCAGCTGCCTCGTTCTTGTCGACGGAGGCCTTGTAGGCATGGGCGCGGTTGAGCACGCCTTTGCCCGTCACGCAGGTCAGCAGCCAGGTCAGCTCGGGAATTTCGGGGATGTCGGACTGGCGGTAAAAGGTCACGCGCTCCGGGTCCAGCCCGGCGGCCAGCCAGCTCGCCGCGATCTCCAGCGTGGACTGCTGGATGCGGGCCGGCTCGTCGCACTTGATCAGCGCGTGGTAGTCGGCCAGGAAATAAAAGCTGCGCACGTCGCCGCGAAAGCTGGCCTGCACCGAGGGCCGGATGGAGCCGACAAAATTGCCCAGGTGGGGCGTGCCGGTGGTGGTGATGCCGGTCAGGAAGCGGGTGGTTTTATCGGAAGAGGTCATGGTGACTGGGGGGAGTACAGGGAGCCATCAGGCTCAACGAAGCAAAAACATGAGAGGCGTTAAAAGCAGGCTGATGACGGCATAACCGGCCGCCATGAGCGGGCGCAACCAGACCGCTCCCACAACGCCTATGACGGCCAGGCCCAGCACCGCAAAAAAGCCCCAGGGCTCGACGCGCGACAGCCATTGCGCTTGCCTCAGGGGCAGCAGGCCGATGAGGATGCGGCCGCCGTCCAGCGGCGGCAGCGGAAAAAGATTAAATGCCCACATCGCGAGATTGACCATGATGCCGGCCTGCGCCATTTTGAGAAAGAACACCTCCTCCATTCCCAAGGCTTTCATCGTGAGCAGGCCGAATGCCCAGAGAAAGGCCTGGGCGAAGTTGGACATCGGGCCTGCCAGCGACACCCAGATCAAGTCCCGCTTGGGGTTGCGCAGCCGGCTGAAATCAACGGGTGAGGCCTTGGCATAGCCAAAAAGAAGGGTCCCCGCGCTCGCCAGGTACAGCAGCAAGGGCACGACAAAGGTACCGATGGGGTCGATGTGCTGTAAGGGATTCAGGGTGATGCGACCCATCTCTTCGGCAGTGGTGTCGCCGAAATAACGGGCAGCCTCGCTTCGGGCCACGCCGTACAGGGTGATGGCAAGCAGCACCGGTAGCGTATAAATGGCGACGGTTTGAATCAGGTTAGCGATATCCATGCCTGGATTGTCTCATTGGACTGTGAGCCCCCACGTTCGCTCGCTGCGCGTGGCTCTCTACCCCCCGAGGGGGCGCTGCGCCTGCAGGCCCGGCCCTTCGACAGGCTCAGGACAGGCCGAGGCCGGTCCCGCAGCCCCTGCTTGAAGGCAGACGTGTCGACTCGGTTTGCCGCCTCAAAGACCTAGTGCCGCCAGCTCACCGCGCCCCTGCCGCACGACCACCGGCTCGCCGCCTTCTCCCATGGGCGTGAGGTCTATCACCGTGGTGGCTTCCTGGTGGCAGGCGCCGGCGTCTATCACGGCGGCCAGTTCATGCTCGAGCAGGCTGCGTATCTCGTGCGCGTCGTTGAGCGGCTCGCCGCCGCCGCGCGGGATCAGGGTGGTGGCCAGCAGCGGCGTTCCGTGCAGCTCCAGCAACGCTTGCAGCACCTTGTGCTCGGGCACGCGCAGGCCGATCGTTTTGCGCGACGGGTGGCTCACGCGGCGCGGCACTTCCTTGCTCGCTTCGAGGATGAAGGTGTAGGGCCCGGGCGTCGCGGCTTTCAGCAGGCGGAACTGCTTGTTGTCGACGCGCGCGTAGTTGGCCAGTTCGCTGAGGTCGCGGCACAACAGGGTCAGGTGGTGCTTGTCGTCCACCCCGCGTATGCGGCGCAGGCTGTCGGCCGCGGCCTTGTCGTCGAGGTGGCAGACCAGCGCATAACTCGAATCGGTGGGCACGGCCGCGATGCCGCCGCGTTCCAGCAGCGCCACCGCCTGCTTGAGCAGCCGGGTATGCGGGTTCTCGGGGTGGACTTCAAAAAACTGGGCCATGGTGCGCTGCTTTCGCCTTCCGGGTTCAGGATTCGACGGGCTCTATCAGCACGCGGCTCTGGCGCACCGCCAGCCAGGCGCCCGTCGCGCCGCAGACGGCGATCATGACCATGCCCAGCATGGACCAGCGGTCCGGCACGTGCGAGAACGCGATCCAGCCGCCCAGCATCGCAAAGCCGATCTGCGCATAAAGAAAGGGCGTGAGCGTGGACACCGGCGCGCGGCCGTAGGCCAGGATCATCATGAAATGGCCGACCGTGCCCATCAGGCCCATCAGTGCCAGGCCGGCCCACAGCGTCCAGGAGTCCAGCGCGGCCCAGACAAAGGGCAGGGCCAGCGAAGCGGCCAGCGTGCCCACCCAGCCGGTGTAGAAATGCATGGTGAGAGGGTCTTCGGTACGCGCCAGACGGCTGGTCAAAATCTGGAACCAGGCATTGCAGATCACCAAGCCCAGCGGCAGCAGCATGGCCCAGTTGAAGTCGTCGCCGTCGGGCCGGATGATGATGATCGTGCCGGCAAAGCCGCCCACCACCAGCGCCCAGCGCAGCCAGGACACGCGCTCGCCCAGGGTCAGCGAGGCCAGCAGCGTGATGACCAGCGGCGTGATCATCACGATGGCGGTGAACTCGCCCACCGGCATGTGCCGCAGGCTGTAGAACGCAAAAAGACTGGTGAACAACAGCAGCAGGCCGCGCAGCAACTGGTATTTGGGGTGGGCCGTGCGCAGCACCGACAGCCCGCGCGACGGCAGCACCGCCAGCGTGGTGGCCACGGCCTGGAAGGCGTAGCGAAACCACAGCGCCATCAGCAGCGGCACGCTGTTGGCAATGACCTTGGTGGTGGTGTCCAGCACGGCGAAGCAGGCGACGGCGCCCACCAGAAGTGCGATGCCGGCCGGGGCGTTGGCGGTTCTTGCGGGCCCGGCCATCACTGGATGCGGTCCGCCAGCAGTTCCCACACCGGCGTCAGCTCGCCGGGCAGGAAAGGCAGGGTGCCCAGGTCCGTGTGGCTTTCGTCGGGGCTGTGGAAGTCGCTGCCGCGCGAGGCGGCCAGGCCGAACTCTTTGGCCGTTTCGGCGTACTTGATGTATTCCTGCGGCGTGTGGCTGCCGGTGACGACCTCCACGCCGCGCCCGCCGTGGGACTTGAACTCGGTGAACAAGGCGTATTCCTCGTTGGGGGTGAACTTGTAGCGGCCCGGGTGGGCGATCACCGCGACGCCCTGGGCCTGGGTGATCCAGGTCACGGCGTCGCGCAGCGTGGCCCAGCGGTGCGGCACATAGCCGGGCTTGCCTTCGGTCAGGTATTTGCGAAAGACTTCATTGGTTTCGCGGCACACGCCGCTTTCGACCAGAAAGCGCGCGAAGTGCGTGCGCGAGATCAGCTCGGGGTTGCCGACGAACTTCAGCGCGCCTTCGTAGGCGCCCTTGATGCCGACCTTGGCCAGCGAGTCCGACATTTCCATGGCGCGCTGCTCGCGCCCGCCGCGCGTGTTGCGCAGGCCTTGCATGATCTCGGGATTGCCGGCGTCAAAACCCAGGCCCACGATGTGCACCGTCTGCCCGGCGAAGGTGACCGAGACCTCGGTGCCCGTCAGGTAGTTCATGCCCTGGGCCTTGGCGGCCGCCGCGGCACGCTGCTGCCCGCCGATCTCGTCGTGGTCGGTCAGGGCCCAGAGCTCCACCCCGTTGGCCTTGGCCCGTTCCGCCAGCGCCTCCGGCGTCAGCGTGCCGTCCGACACCACAGAGTGGCAATGCAGGTCGGCATTCAGGATGTTTTGGGGTGTCACAGGGCCATTTTAGGCCTTCTGCTTCTGCAGTGCAGTGCGCGCTCACATATCCTCTCGCGGCTGTGCACCTGCTGGGCAATCTTGCTCCTTCCCCCTCTGGGGGAAGGCGGGGATGGGGGTTCTCCGCCCTGCGATCCAAAGCCGGCCATGCCATCCATCGCTGCAGGCCCCCATCCCAACCTTCCCCCAGAGGGGGAAGGGGGCTTTTTACAAGCCCAGGGCGGTCAATTCGGGCGACAGGTTTTCCCAGGGCACATCAAAGCCCGGCTTGGCGCGCTGCGGCGGCGGCGCGTGGCTGCGCAAGGCCCAGTGCGCGCCGGCGAGCACGCTGTCGATGAGGGGCACGCCCAGCCCGGGCTGCAGCGCCGCGGCCATGCCGGCCAGGCCCGCGCCGCCCAGAATCACCGCCTGCGCGCCCAACTGGCGCACCGCATCGCGGCAGGCCTGGGCCAGCAGGGTGCGCGCGGCGGCCGGGTCGGCAGCCAGCTGCGCGCCGGTCGGCGCGACGGTGTGGATGCCGGCCAGCGAAGGCGCATGGCCCAGCGCCTGGGCCAGCCGCTGCAGCATGGGACCCCAGCGCTCGCCCCCGGTGACGATGGCAAAGCGGCCGTGGCGCGCCGCCTCGATAAAGGCCGCCTCGGCCAGGCCGGTGACCGGCACCGGGCTGCTCTCGCGCAGCGCCAGCAGGCCAGGGTCGCCGAAGCAGCCGATCAGCACCGCGTCGGGTGCCGCCCCGGGCGCCGCGAGCGCCGCCGCCCAGGCGTCCAGCGCTGCATGCGCGGCCACCGCATAGCTGGCCTCGTCCGAAATATAGGGCGCGCCGAAACGCGCGGTGACGGTGCTGACCTGCACATGCAGCCCGGCGGCCGCCTGCACATGGGTTTGCAGCAGTTCGCTGACCGAGGCCGACGTATTCGGGTTAATGACCAAAAGTCTGCGCATGCGGGTGCGCCCTACACCGTGCCTGAAAAGAGGCTGGACAGGTCGGGCGCCTCGCCCGCCGGTGGCGTGAACTGCAGCTGCGACTCCAGGCGCGTCAGGTGCTCGCGCATGTGGCGCGCCGCTTCCCGCGCGTCGCGCAGGCGTATCGCGTCCAGCAGCACGCGGTGTTCGCGGCAGCGGCAGGCGGCGGCGCCGTCACGGCGGTCCTCGCGCATGGCCCCCAGGGCCGTGCCGTAGGTCATCAGGATCAGCGAGGTGCGCGAGGTCAGCTCGCGCAGGATGYGGCCCAGCGTCTGGTGGCCGGCGCGCTCGGCGATCTGCAGGTGGAAGTCGCCCGACAGCCGGATCGCGCGGTGCATGTCGCCGGCCAGCCGCGCGGCTTCCTCGTCGTCGATGCAACGCTTGAGCTGCCGCATGTCGGCCTCGTCGGCCTTGGCGATGAACAGCTCCACCAGCGTGGGTTCTATCAGCCGGCGCACCTCGAAGACCTCGCGCGCCTCCTGTTCGGTGGGCTGGGCCACGGTGGCGCCGCGGTTGGGTACCAGCGTGACCACCTGCTCATTGGCCAGGCGCATCAGCACCGGGCGTATGCGCGTGCGCGACACGCCGAAGGCGCCGGCCAGCTTGTCTTCCCCGAGCTTGGTGCCCGGCGGCAAGCGGTGGTCCAGGATGGCCGAGACCACGCGCTCATACATCTCGGTGTCGGTCGGGGGCGCGGCGGGCGTTGCCGTGTTCGTTGGTGTCATCGCTGTCCTTTTTTCTGCCGCTTGCCCAGCCACCAGGCCAGGCCCATGGCCAGGGCCACCACCCCCAGCGACACCACGGTGGTGACGGTGCCCAGCGCATAGATGGCCGGCGTGGTGACGGTGGTCGTCAGGCCCTGCAGTTCCAGCGGCAGTGTATTCACGTCGCCTATGGCCTGCGAGGTGCGGGCGATTTCGTCCCAGCTCAGGGTGAAACCGAACATGCCTATGCCCACCACCGAGGGCGCGATCAGCGGCAGCACCACGTGGCGAAAGCCCTGCCACGGCGTGGCGCCCAGGTCGCGCGCGGCTTCCTCGTAGGCCGGGTTGAAGCGGTTGAACACCGCGAACATGATGAGCAGGCCGAAGGGCAGCGTCCAGGTCAGGTGCGCGCCCAGCGCCGAGGTAAAGAGGCCCAGTGCCGTGCCGTAATCCTCGAGCGCGCCAGCCATGCCCAGCAACTCCAGAACCTTCTTGATGCCGCCGTCCAGCAGGCGGAACTCCAGGCCTATGCCCAGCGACACGATGATGGAGGGCATGATCAGGCTGGCCACCACCACAAAGAACAAGGTGTTGCCGCCCGCGAGCTTTTTGCGAAAAGCCAGTCCCGCGAGCACCGAGAACAGCACCGTGAACGCCGTCACCGCCAGGCCCAGGCCCAGCGAGCGCTTGAGCGCCGCGCCTATGTCCACCACGCCCAGCCCCTCGGCCAGCTTGTGGAACCAGTGCAGCGAGACGCCGCGCAGCGGAAAGGTCAGCCCGCCTTCCGGGCCCTGGAAGCTCAGCAGCACGATGATGAACATCGGCCCGTAGAGAAACAGCACGAACAGCGCAAAAAACGCGGCGAGGAGCCAGAAACCGGCAGAGCGTTTATCGGACATAGCTTAGAACCTCCGCAGGAGGGGCCGCAGCGCCGGGCCGCCCCAAGCAAGGCGAGCCCCCTCGGGGGGCAGCGTAGTACACGAAGTGACAAGCGTGGGGGTCATAGTTCTTTGCGGATATCGACCAGCCGCGTCAAGGCCCAGATGATCATCAGCACCACGGCCAGCAGGATCACCGCATTGGCCGCCGCCAGCGGGAACTGCAGGTAGGAGGTCTGCACCTGGATGACCTTGCCGATGGAGGCGATCTGCTGGCCGCCCATGACGCCTATGGTCACGAAGTCGCCCATCACGATGGTGAGCACAAAGATGGAGCCGATGATGATGCCCGTGCGCGACAGCGGCACGATGACGTTCCACAGCGTCTGCCAGGCCGAGGCGCCGCTGTCGTTGGCCGCCTCGATCAGGCTGCGGTCTATGCGCATCATCGAGTTGAAGATGGGCACGATCATGAACATGGTGTACAGGTGCACAAAGGCCAGCACCACTGAAAAATCCGAGAACAGCAGCCACTCGAGCGGCTGGTTCACCACGCCCATGCCCACCAGGCTCTGGTTGACCAGGCCGTTGCGACCCAGCAGTGGTACCCAGGAGATCATGCGGATCACGTTCGACGTCCAGAACGGGATGGTGCACAGCACAAAGAGCAGCGTTTGCGCGCCCTGCGAACGCACGTGGAAAGCCAGGAAGTAAGACACGGTGAAACCGGTCACCAGCGTGATCAGCCAGACCAGCAGGCTGAAC
The DNA here is from genome assembly GCF_056402935.1 of Polaromonas sp. P3_B1. Lineage (NCBI taxonomy): Bacteria > Pseudomonadati > Pseudomonadota > Betaproteobacteria > Burkholderiales > Comamonadaceae > Polaromonas > Polaromonas sp. P3_B1. Next base: position 58,246 of record NZ_JBFUGK010000022.1, on the reverse strand, counting down.
TTGAAGGTCGACAGATAGGTCTTGAAGGTCACGCACAGGTCCGCGCCGCTGCCGCAGCCCTCAAAAATGGCGAAGTAATTCTTCAGCGTGAAGCCGGGCAGCAGCTCGTATTCATTGAAGTCCCAGAAGCTCACCGTCAGCACCAGCGCCAAGGGGATCAGGAAGAACAGCACAAACACCGACGCCAGCGGCAATGCCTGCCACCAGGCGGCAAGGCTGCGGCCAGGAGTGGATGTGGCTGAAGGTAGGGATGCGGTAGGTGTGCTCATGTTCTGGGTCTTGTTCCCTCTCCCCCTGGGAGAGGGTTAGGGTGAGGGCAGCTGCGGGCGCCGCCGGCCCTCACCCCTGCCCTCTCCCAGAGGGAGAGGGAGTAAGAGGGGAATGCGTTCAGGCTGCTACAAACTCATTCCATTTTTGAACCATGTAATTGTTTTCATCCATCACCGCGTTCCAGCAGGCAATCCCGCCCATGCGCGCCTCGTAGCTGCCGCCGTCGCGCACCGCGCCGGCCTTGGCCAGCACGTCGCCGGTGGGGCTCTTGATGTCCTGCGAGGCGGGCTTGCCTTCCATCCAGTAAGCCCACTCATAGGCTTCCATCTTGGCCTTGGCGGTTTCCAGTACGGCGCTGTAATAGCCCTGGCGGTTCAGGTAGGCGCCGGCCCAGCCGTCGAGGAACCAGTTGATGAATTCATAGGCGCCGTCCAGCTTTTTGCCCGAGAGCGTGGCGGGCAGACCGAAGCCGGCGGCCCAGGCGCGGTAGCCTTCCTTGAGCGGCTGGAAGTTGCAGGCGATGCCCTTGGTGCGCACGGCCGTCACGGCGGGGCTCCACATGGACTGGATCACCACCTCGCCCGAGGCCATCAGGTTGACCGACTCGTTGAAGTCCTTCCACAGCGCGCGGAACTGGCCGGCCTTTTTGGCCTCGATCAGGGTGGCGATCGTTAGGTCGATCTCCTTCTTGGTCATATTGCCCTTGTCCGGGTATTTGTAGATGCCCTTGGCTTCCACCACCATGGCCGCGTCCATGATGCCGATGGACGGGATGTTCAGGATCGCGGCCTTGCCCTTGAACTCCGGGTTCAGCAGCTCGGCCCAGGAATTGATGGGGCGCTTGATCAGGTCGGGGCGTATGCCCAGCGTGTCGGCGTTGTACACCGTGGGGATCAGCGACATGAACTGCGTCGGGCTCTTGGCGAAGACCTTGCTCTTTTCGCCCTCCAGGTAAATCACCTTCTTGGGCGCCGTGCCCTGGTCGCCCACGGCCTTGCCGGCCACGGTGCCGGTGGTGAACAGCGTGGTGATCTTGTCGGCGTTCTTGATCTTTTTGGTGTCTATGCCCTTCAGGTTGCCGGTGGGCACGATCTTCTTGAGCGAGAAGTACTCGGTGTCTATCAGGTCAAAGCTGTTGGGCGCGGTCACTGCGCGTTTGGTCACGTCGTCGGTGGTGACGGCCACGTACTGGATGGTGATGCCGGTGTCGGCCTTGAATTTTTCGGCGATCGCCTTGTCCTGGTTCACCGCGGTGCCCAGGTAGCGCAGCACGATTTTTTCCTGCGCATGCACGGCCGGGAACATGCCCGTGGCCAGGATGCCCGCCGTGCCCTTGAGCAGGGCGCGGCGCGGCAGGCCGCCCGCAGGGGTGCCGTCGGCGATATCTTGCGGGTTCTTTTGATCAGGAAAGGCGTCGGACATGGTGAAACTCCTGGTGAAGCGGTTGAGGGAAAGTGATACTTGGTATGACCCCTCTCCCCCTGGGAGAGGGAGCAAGAAAAGAGGGCTGGTCGCAGTCATTTGTCAGGCCTGCAGCGTGTGCGCCGCCTCGGGCGCCCATGACAGCTGCACCGCATCGCCGGGCGCATAGGGGCGGGCCGCGAAGGCCGCCTCGGGCAGCATCACCGACAGCTCGGCCGTGCTGCTGGCGGTGAGCGACACGCCAGGGTTTTGCAGGCCCAGCAGCACATAGGTGCCCTGGTATTCGACGTCGGTGACCACGGCGCGCCGGTTGTGCGGCGCGTCGGGCGCGGCCTCGCCGGCCGGCGTGATGCGCATCTGGTCGGTGCGCACGCCTATGCGGCCCGCCGGCGTGTCCAGCACGTTGTGCCCGCCCATGAAGCGCGCCACAAATTCGCTGGCGGGGCGGTTGTAGATCTCATGGGGCGAGCCCTGCTGCTCGATGCGCCCGTGGTTCATCACCACCATGGTGTCGGCCAGCGCCATCGCTTCTTCCTGCGAATGGGTGACGTGGATAAAGGTCAGGCCCAGCTCTTTCTGCCAGCGGCGCAGCTCGGCACGCATCTGGATGCGTAAAAACGGGTCCAGCGCCGACAGCGGCTCATCCAGCAGCAGCACGCGCGGCTGGGTGATCAGCGCGCGCGCCAGCGCCACGCGCTGCTGCTGCCCGCCCGAGAGCTCGGCCGGCTTGCGTTCGGCCAGGTGCCCCATCGCCACGCGCTCCAGCAGTTCCTGGGCCTGGCGCCGCCGCGCCGCCTTGTCCACCCCTTTCATCTTGAGGCTGAAGGCCACGTTGTCCAGCGCCGACAGGTGCGGGAACAGCGCGAAGCTCTGGAACATCATGGCCGTGCCCCGGCCGGCGGCCGGCAGGTCGGTGATGTTGCGGTTTTCCAGCAGGATGTCCCCGCTGGTGACCGACTCATGGCCCGCCATCATGCGCAGCGTCGTGCTTTTGCCGCAGCCCGAAGGCCCCAGCAGGCAGCAGTAGCTGCCGCCGGCAATGCGCAGGTTAATGCCGTCCACCGCCGGCCTGTCCTGCTGCGCATAGCGTTTGGTCAGCGCGACGGCTTCAATGGCGGCGGGCGCGGGGTTGGCTGGGGCGTTCATGCCGGCCTTGTGTGCAAGGCCTGTGCCAGATTTGTATGCGATTTTTCAGAAGATTGTGTACAAAATGCCTGTTTCTGGTGCCCGGCCGCCCCCGCGGGGTGCAAAGCGGCCGGCCGCGGTGCGCGCCGTGGCGGCTGTGGCGGCTTCAGGGCGACGCGGCATGGCCTACCATGCGTCCATCGCTGATGTCCAACGGAGCCACCTCTTGATCACCCTGCACCACCTCAACAACTCCCGCTCGCAACGCATCCTCTGGCTCATGGAGGAGCTGGGCCTGCCCTATGAGATCCAGCGCTACCAGCGCGACCCCAAGACCATGCTGGCCCCGCCCTCGCTGCGCGCCGTGCATCCGCTGGGCAAGTCGCCGGTCATTACCGACGGCGAACTCACCCTGGCCGAATCGGGCGCCATCATCGATTACCTGGTGGGGCGCTATGGCGCCGGGCGGCTGGCCCCGGCGGCCGGCACGCCCGAGCACCTGCGCTACACCTACTGGCTGCACTACGCTGAAGGCTCGGCCATGCCGCCGCTGTTGCTCAAGCTGGTCTTCGACAAGATCGAGAACTCGCCCATGCCGTTTTTTGTGAAGCCGATCGCGCGCGGCATCGCCGGCAAGGTCAAGAAGACCTTTATCGAACCGCAGCTCAGGCAGCACCTGGACTTTCTTGAAATGTCGTTGCCGCAAGGCGGCTGGTTTGCCGGCAAGGAGTTCAGCGGCGCCGACATCCAGATGAGCTTCCCGCTGGAAGCCGCCGCCGCGCGCGGCGGGCTCAACGAAAGCCGGCCTCGCCTGATGGATTTCCTGGCACGCATCCACGCCCGGCCCGCCTACCAGCGCGCGATAGAGCGCGGCGGCGAGTTCGAACTGCAGTGAGGTCCACCTTTCACCAGAGGAGGAGCGGCCTTTTTTCTTCCTCCTTCCCCCTTTGGGGGAAGGCAGGGATGGGGGCTCTACGGCCTGTGATTTAGAGCACGCCCCGCCATCCATCGCCGCAGGCCCCCATCCCAACCTTCCCCCAGAGGGGGAAGGAGTGTTTTGAAGGCGCGTTCGTCGGCAAACTCAGATTTCCGCACCCTCGACCAGAAAGCGCACGCGCTTCACGCCCTGCCATTCGTCGGCGTCCAGCCGGAAGGCCAGCTTGACCCGTGCCGGCAGCGCCTCGGTATGGCCGAACCAGATGCCGTCCACCGGCTGGCCCTGGTGCTTGAGCTTGAGCGCCAGGTGTTTTTCGCCGACCAGGCGCTGCGACACCACTTCCACCACCTCGCTAAAGGTGGGCGCGGCAAAACCCTGGCCCCAGACTTCCTTGTGCAGTGTGTCGACCAGGTCGGCGCGCCGGTATTCGGGCGCCAGTGGGCCGTCGGTGTCCATGCGGCGCGTCAGCGTGGCCGCGTCCAGCCATTCATGCGCCACCTGCTGCAGCGCCTGCTCGAAGAGCTCGAAATTTTCCTCGGCGATGGTGCAGCCGGCCGCCATCGCGTGGCCGCCAAAACGCAGCAGCACGCCCGGGTGGCGCTTGGTCACCAGGTCCAGCGCGTCGCGCAGATGAAAGCCGGGGATGGATCGGCCCGATCCCTTGAGCTCATGCTCCTTGCCCGGCGCCTGGCTGGCGGCAAACACAAAGGTCGGCCTGTGCAGCTTGTCCTTCACGCGCGAGGCCACGATGCCGACCACACCCTCATGGAATTCCGGATCGAAGATCGCGATCGCCGGCGGCGGCTCCTCATCCTCATCGATCATCGCGTCGGCCGCCAGCTGCGCCTGCTCGCGCATGCCGGCCTCAATGTCGCGGCGCTCGCGGTTGATGCCGTCCAGCGTCTTGGCGAGCTCTTCGCCGCGCGCCGCGTCGTCGGTCAGCAGGCATTCAATGCCCAAGGTCATGTCGCTGAGCCGGCCCGCCGCATTGATGCGCGGGCCCAGCGCAAAGGCAAAGTCAAATGTCGTGGCTGCGGCTGCCTGCCGCCCCGCCGCGCTGAACAAACCCGCCAGGCCGGCCGGCAAATGGCCGGCGCGTATGCGCTTCAAGCCTTGCGCCACCAGGCGGCGGTTATTGGCATCCAGCTTCACCACGTCGGCCACCGTGCCCAGCGCCACCAGCGGCAGCAGCGTATCCAGCTTCGGTTGATTCGCCGCATCAAAAGCGCCACGCGCGCGCAGCTCGGCGCGCAGCGCCAGCAGCACATAAAACATCACGCCCACGCCGGCAATCGACTTGCTTTCAAAAGTGCAACCGGGCTGGTTGGGGTTCACGATCACATCGGCCTCGGGCAGCACCACCTGGCCGTCTTTCAGCGCCGGCAGGTGGTGGTCAGTCACCAACACCTGCATGCCCAGTGCGCGGGCGCGTGCCACGCCCTCCATGCTGGCGATGCCGTTGTCCACCGTCACCAGCAGGTCGGCGCCGTTGGCTTTCACACGCTCGGCAATCGGCGGCGTCAGGCCGTAGCCGTCGGTCACGCGGTCGGGCACCAGGTAGCCCACATCCCGCGCGCCCAGCAGCTTCAGGCCGCGCAGCGCCACGGCGCAGGCGGTGGCGCCATCGCAGTCGTAATCGGCCACCACACAAATCTTTTTGCCGGCGGCCATCACGTCGGCCAGCAGCCTGGCCGCCTCCAGCGCGCCGCGCAGCGAGGAAGGCGGTAGCAGCCGGCCCAGGCCGTCATCAAGCTCGTCGGCCGAATGCACGCCCCGCGCCGCATAAAGCTGCGCCAGCAGCGGGTGTATGCCGGCCTGCTGCAGCGCCCAGACGCTGCGCGGCGGGACTTCGCGTACCTGGATTTTCATGAGGGGGTTTAAAACTCTCTATATATGAGGGGGTACTGGGCGCTGGGGCTTACAGCCGCTCCAGTACCGTCAACAAAGGGGTGGGGGCCAGGCTGGCCGCGATTTTGGCGAAGAAACCCTGGCGGCTGGTCTCAAACGTGGCCGCGCCGCGTTCGCCGCACAGCGTCAGTCGCACGGCCTCGCCCGCGCGCTGGCGCGCCAGCAGGGCGCCAATCTCGTTCGCATCCAATGCAGCCCAGGCCTGGGCATAAGCCGCCCAGTCGTCGGCAAACACGGCTTGGGCCAGGCTGCGCGGCATGGTGATTTTCTCCCTCTCCCTCTGGGAGAGGGTTGKGGTGAGGGCTGACGGCCTACCAAAATCCTGCGAATGGATCGAAGGCTGCAGGCCCTCACCCCCGCCCTCTCCCAGGGGGAGAGGGAGTAAATCGGGTACGGCGGCCAGCGCACCCGTGCCGCTGGGCCAGAATGAATTCACCGGCAACTGGCGCCGCGCAGCGCGTTTGTCGTTCAGCGCATGGGTGTAAAGCAGCATCTGCATCTCGTTTTGCAAAAGCTTGATCTTGCGCGCCGTGCTGTTGGCATCGCTTTTGTCCTGCTTGGGCAGCCAGGGGTCCACATTGCGGCCCAGCACCCGGTCCAGCGAGGCGGTCGGCAGGCTGCGAAACAGCTCGCCTTCGGCCAGCCAGCGCGCCGGCCCCAGGGCAGGTACGTAGTGCAGCGTGATGCCGTCGCCCTCGAAATAAGGCTGCATGGCGGCCAGCAGGGTGCGTGACTCGCCCTCCTCAAGGCCCAGCGCGGCCGGGTCCGTCAGCGTGGCGTGCTCACGGCCCATGGCCCAGTGGCAGGGTGTGATCCAGGCCCAGGCCTTGCCGCCGGCGCCGCCCGGCAGGTGCAGCGCCGCATCGCGCGCCGCCCAGGGAATCAGGCCGTCGGGCGTGCCCGAATCCGCGATGCCCAGCGCCCGGGCCAAAGCCCGTTCATGCGGCGGCGATAGCGTGTGGGCATCGGCCTCATCAGTGTGCACTGACTTCATGCCCTTGAGCAGCTGGGCCAGGTTGCGTGTGCTGTCGGCCGGCAGCGCCTTCATCGCCGGCAGCCAGGCCTCCGCGCCGCAGGCCGCGAAGGGCAGCAGCAGTTGCGGCCCGGTGAAAGAGGTGGGGGATTTGGCTGACATGGGGCTATTGTCCGGGATGCCACAATGAGACCTCTAAAAAAATCGCAGCCGCCGCCGCGCGGGTGCCTGCTGACAAGTATGCAAATCCCCTATGAGCTGATCCTCGGCTGGCGCTACACCCGCGCCGGCCGCGCCACCCGGCGCAACGGCTTTATCTCTTTTATCTCGGGTGTCTCCATGCTGGGCATCGCGCTCGGCGTCGCGGCGCTCATCATTGTGCTCAGCGTGATGAACGGCTTCCAGAAAGAAGTGCGCGACCGCATGCTGGGCGTGATCTCCCACATTGAAGTCTTCGCGCCAGGCGGCCTCGCGCTGCCCGACCCCGCCAAAACCCTGGCTGAAATCAAGGCCAACCCCAACGTCACCGGCGCCGCCACTTTTATCGCCGCCCAGGCTTTGTTGGCCCGCGGTGAAGACATGAAGGGCACCCTGGTGCGCGGCATAGACCCGGCGCTCGAAGGCCAGGTCACCGACCTGGCTGCCACCTCGGCCCCCACGCTGGCCAAGCTGGTGCCCGGCAATTTCGGTGTGGTACTGGGCGGCGAACTGGCCCGCGCTATGGGCGTGCGCGAGGGCGACACCGTCACCCTGATCGCGCCCAGCGGGCAAGTGACCCCGGCCGGCGTGGTGCCCCGCCTCAAGCAGATGACGGTCGTCGGCACTTTTGATTCCGGCCACTATGAATACGACTCGGCCCTGGTCATGATGCACCAGGACGACGCCGCGAAAATCTTCAGGCTCGAAGGCCCCACCGGCATACGCATACGCCTGAAGGATTTGCACCAGGCGCGCGAAGTGGCTTACGAACTCTCCAGAACCCTGAGCGGCGACCTGCTGATACGCGACTGGACGCGCCAGAACAAGACCTGGTTCGCCGCTGTGCAGCTTGAAAAACGCATGATGTTCATCATCCTCACGCTCATCGTCGCGGTCGCGGCCTTCAACCTGGTCAGCACGCTGGTCATGACGGTCACTGACAAGCGCGCCGACATCGCGATTTTGCGCACCCTGGGCTCCAGCCCCAAAAGCATCATGAAAATCTTCATGGTGCAGGGCGCGCTCGTCGGCGTCATCGGCACGCTCTCCGGGTTGGTCCTGGGCCTGGGCATTGCCTTCAACATCGACGTCATCGTGCCCGCCATCGAACGCGCGCTCAACGCCAGCTTTTTGCCCAAAGACATCTACCTCATCAGCCGCATGCCCAGCGAACCGCAATACGCCGACATCATGCCCATCGTCGTGATCTCCCTGGTGCTCGCCTTCCTGGCCACCATCTACCCCAGCTGGCGCGCCAGCCGCGTGAACCCAGCCGAAGCACTGCGCTATGAATGATCAAACCATGACTTCGCCTTCAGCTCCCACAACTTCACTTCCTGGGGCTTCACTCCCTCTCCCCCTGGGAGAGGGCAGGGGTGAGGGCCAGCGGCCGCCAAACACCAACTGCGAAGTGGTGCTCAAAGCCCAAGCCCTCACCAAACGCTTCCACGAAGGCCGCATAGACCTCACGGTCCTGCACGGCGTAGACCTGCAAGTCCACGCCGGCGAAACCCTGGCGATCGTGGGCGCCTCCGGCTCCGGTAAAAGCACGCTGCTGCACCTGATGGGCGGCCTGGACGCGCCCACCAGCGGCCAGGTGGAACTCAAGGGCCAGGCGCTGTCGGCCCTGTCGCCCCAGCAGCAAGGCGATCTACGCAACAAACACCTGGGTTTTGTCTACCAGTTCCACCACCTGCTGCCCGAGTTCAGCGCGCTCGACAACGTCGCCATGCCCCTGTGGATACGCCGCCAGGCGCCGGCCGAATCAGCACGCATCGCGACCGAGATGCTGGCGGCAGTCGGCCTCAAGGACCGAATCCACCACCGCCCCGCCGAACTCTCAGGCGGTGAACGCCAGCGCGTCGCGATTGCGCGTGCCCTGGTCACGCAGCCCGCCTGCGTGCTGGCCGACGAACCCACCGGCAACCTGGACCGTTCCACGGCCGACGGCGTGTTTGAACTGATGCTGAAGCTTGCGCGCGATTTCGGCACGGCCTTTGTGCTGGTCACGCATGATGAGGCGCTGGCGGCGCGGTGTGCGCGGCGGTTCAGGTTGGTGTCGGGGAGGTTGTCGGAGTGGGGGTGAACGACTGCGTCGATAAGGTCGAAGTAGCCGAACGACTCACAATTTCTTTTGCGCTGCGACGAAGCAGGCAGCTTTGACTTCGTCACCTCCCAGGGTGCCGTCGTAGGTCGAATTCATTCTCGGGTCGGGAAATTGCCCTCGTGTGCGCCCCGTGCAGTCGACTTGCATCTCCTGAAATTCACCGACCTCACCACTGAAGAATTGAACGCGAACCCGGTATCGCACGAAGTCGCCATGGCGGCGAACCGAGTTGACGTCAATCTGATTTAAATCCCATTGCACATTCGGCGGGAATCCTGAGCCTGTTCGGTAGTACTCCACCCAGTTTTCAGGCAGAACTGACGACGGCTGAGTCGCACCCATTAAAAGCAAGAGCGGACCCAAGAGGAGCGCGGTGTGCGGAAATTTCATTCGGGAGAGATTGTGGTGAGATGATTCACGATGGATTCACTTGCCATTATCTTCAACGCCCACCCATCCAGCGTGAAGTATTTCATACAGAGAATACTCAAGTCGAGACATTCAAACTTGCGTTAGCACTCATTGAGAGTAGAAAACATCGGCGTTGAAGTCTCGGTAGGTAACTAGTTTTCTCTGTTCCACGACGCATCGCAATACAGAAATTCCCCAAGTACGATTCGTACGCGAATCTCTGCACCGTCTTCAGTCACGAGGTACCTATAGCGCCCTTCTTGAACCTCAATCCAATCGTTCACTAGAAATCCTATGGTTGAGCGCTCCCCAGTCGGCGATTGAAGAACGAACTGAGCCACCGCAAGGCGTTGCATACCCCTGGAGCCGACTTCGCTAAACAGCTCGGGAGCGGGTACTTCTTCAAAAAACTGACGGTCAACTTCTGAGAGAGTAGATAGAAGGTTCCACCTAAGCCCATTGGGTCGTCCCCTGCATAGTGCGCTCAACTCATACGCGGCGTGCCCTCTAGCGAGTTTCAGCAATACGTTCTCGACACGAGAGTTATCAACTTCAAAAGTGACCTGCCCGTTCACGCAGTTCCTCGCTGTCTCAAGGCGTGAGCGAAGCCCGGGACTTCTTCGCAAAATGTCTGCGACTACGGGCCGTACGATGCAATCTGGCTCCGTTGAGCCCACCATCACGACTTCCAGTAAACATGCGACGTACTCTTCATCTGACGAAAAGCCGTTATTGCATGGAAAGCATGCAGGCAGCACAGGCAGATTGGTAGGTAAGGGGCGATCTAGAAGCACACGAGAAGGAACATGATCCTTCGTGTCGGGCTGTGTTCCACAATAGATGCACCCGTCAAGTAGTCGATCGTCTGCAAAGTTCCGGAGTTGGTCCATTCAATGTCCACCTTAGCGATGAAAGTGACGAATGTGCGATAGCACCTTGCCGCCAGCGTCGGATAACTTGCTAGACACCGCTACCCTTAATCCCTTGAACAAGGAGATCTCCAAACCCGTTCAATATGGTTCCACCAACGATGAGCCAAAGTTCCCATTTTTTCAAATGACTCCGGTCTTCACCAAGGATAGCCGCAACATCAGCGTGCAGGCTTGTGCGCGCGGAGCGCTTGACCTCCTCACGTTGCTGCAAGGTGAGAGGTTGACCTATTTTGGATTCAATTTTTTGAAGCGCATCATTTGCCACATCATCAAATTTGGCGTTCACGAAGCCCGCGAACTTTTGCTCCACCCAATCGTAGAAGCGTGAAGCACCGAGCAATATTCCAGCCACGATGATCAATGCACCTGCTCTATTTAGCGAGGCGTCCGTTCTCGTCCAGCTCAGATAGGTTCCGATAACCAGTGCGACAACGGTAAAACTAACTGCGTAGACGACGGGGGCGTGTCTTCCAAAGAAGTGAAGCATGTCTGCACCTAACGGTTGGGGGTTCAGCGGCATTCTAGGCCGCACGCCTGGAAATGGCCTCCTCAGAATGAAGTAGTGCAGCACAGATGAAAAATCCGTTGTGGYTGACCTGAGTCGGCAGTAACTCGGCCTGGCTGCCCCCTTTTTTTGTGTCAGTCGTTTTGCTTAATGCCGCCTCGGCTGCTGGTGTCAAGCCTAGCGATGTGAGGGAACGGGTTGCCCCGGTAGCTGCTGAATCCCCCGCAAGACCCCGTCCCCGTGTGAGGGGGACTTATGAGGGATTTTTAATGCAGCGGCAATCTATCGGTGTCTTTAAGCAATCGCTCAAAAACATAACGTTGATGCCATTTGCCCTCGCTTATCCGCCTTTTTACGAAACGTTTATAGCTGGCTGAGTCCATTGGCTTCCGACACCTGTGTCGAAGTGAGTTGCAATGCCAACAGGCCGCAACGATATTTGTTGCCGCATTGCTTCCGCCGTCACAACGCGCGTGAAGATGCTCTGCAGTGGGTCGATGGCGTTTGGCCTGGCGCAGAGACAACCCATATCTCCGCGCGAACTGGGTTACACCACTGACAGCCATGACGACCTCGCAGTAATAGCAAAAATTTGATTGATTTATGCAAGCGCAATTGCGTGGGCGCTTGAAGGAGTGCGGCATATGGCCTCCGATGACTTGAATAACAAATAGCCATCTCATTACAGAGATGTCTTTGTCATCCAGATGAGTTATCTGCATCGGATGAGGCCTGCTCCTTATGGGGCTTAGGCAGGAAAAGCGCTTATGCGGTATTTCCCGCGGTCGAACCTACGACCACCGTCGAAAGCATTATTACGCGGGAGATCGAAGGTAGTCAATCGCCGTCGATGCTGCCATCGTCCCGCCGAACTCTCAGGCGGCGAACGCCAGCGCGTCGCGAGTGCACGCGCCCTCTGCCTGAGGTCGGGCGCCAAAAAGATCGCGAATCAACCCGACGTAACACACACTAAGGCGCCATCCCGTAAAGAACATCAGAACGCAGAACATACTTTGTCCCTTCCTCGACAGTCGCGCCCTCGTGCCAGGTGTCATGAATGAAGAGCAGAGCGCGGCCGGTCTGCGGCAGGATTTTGAAGTCCCGGAAATCGGTTTCCCCGCCAACAAAGTTTTCGTTAAGGTAGACCAGGAAGGTCAGTCGACTCGTGAAGCCGCCCTCCGTCCACGGGCCGTCCTTGTGCATCTTGAAGCGTTGCCCCGGGGAATACTTGTAGAACCGAAGGTCCTTGGGCAGGCCCACCGCCTTTTGCCCTTGCAAGGTCGGCAGCACGGCCGCCGCCAGACCCTGCCATAAACGCGGCACCCAGCGAGGCGACTCAAACAAGGTGCGCTCATTGTTGCGCACCAGGGGCATGGATCGCTGGCCCTCGGCAGTGCGCACACCCGCCGCTTCGAATCCATGCTCATCAGCCAGACCCACCAATTCGGCACAGTCCGCCGCAGCAAGAAAATGATCAATGCTGAAAACTCGTTCTGAATGGGTGACTAGAGACGGCGGTGTGATTCCGTTCATGTCATGAAGTATGCACCGTGAACCAGCTCTTGGGATCTGCGCTCATCACTCTTGATTCCCTCCTGCTTTTAAAGCTGGCGGGATCGGGTCTACGTGAATCAGGTTTCGACGAAATTCAACGGCGATTTGATTCACTGTCTGGCGGGCGGCGGTTCAGGCTGGTATCGGGGCGGTCGTCGGAGTGGGCTTGAGGCCCGGCGAGGCTTAATCCTTCTTGCCGCCACGTGACTTGGCCCGCGACCGTGTGCGGCTGTCCTCGCCGAGTGAATCCCGCCAGTGCTTCAGCTCGTCACTCGCAAGCGGCCGGCCGGGCTCTTCCGTGCCGTGGGGGGCCAGCTTCTCCTGCAAGTCCCTGACTCGCAAAAACTGCCTGAGCGATGCCCGAATCTGGTCGAGCGCGGTGCCGCTTTTTTCACGCTTGTCTTTGGGAACCATGCGAAAGCATATTCGCCGCTATGTCAAAAGACATCCATGGACGTCATCTTTGGATGTAGGACGAGGCTTACACAGTAGGGCCGCGAGGGACCTGTACCACTCAATATCATCTCTGCCATCGCAGGACGGTTTTGCAATAGCCGCACGACTTCGGATTGAAATTTCCAGGCGGAGTACGGTTGCAGACGGGGCATCGGTACTTTGTTTCACCAATGGCTAAAAGCGTGAAGGCAATACCGAATATCGCAAGCTGCAGCCATGTAGAGGCGGCCATCACAACGGAAACAATTGCCGCAAGCAAGGCAACCATGCCGGGCACAAGGTAGCAGGCAAGCAGCCTGGCACGCAATTTCTGAAAGCGGATGGCCCGCTTTTTGACGTAGTCGTTGCGTGAACGTGCCATAAGGTTTGATGCCGGGGGGTGTGTGAGTTTTCGAAAAGTTCGCTCAATGGAGGGGCTTGTAGGAGGGGACTGTTCGTGACTCGAGCCACCGCTCAAGCCTCAACATAAAAATACCGGTCCGCGTTTTCGCAAAGATGCCTGATCAGCGGAGGAATACGCTCCCAGTCATCCTTGTAAGGGTTGTCTGTAGCTTCGTATGCCGCCTCGATCTGGTCGTAGTCCAGCGGTGTCTGAACATACTGCACCAGCATGCGCTCCAGCGCGGCGGCTTCTTCATGCATGCCTGCTTCGGCGTACGCTTTCGCAGCAGCCTGCACCAGTGCCGGCCCCGAGTTGTCCGTCCCTGTCGTGAATCCCTCACCGGCGCGGCTAGCTTCCCACAGAAAGATCGAGTACACCATCCGGTAGCCGGGCGGCAATTGGCTGAGAAGCTGCTCGGCATTTTCGACGTCGAGCTCAGACGCCAGCTGGTGCATGCCTTCCTCCGGCGTTCCCTCGCTGTCGGATTGCCAGAAGGGGAAGACGTCGGAGCCGGCGGAGCTGGAGGCTTCCTCGACCATCTCGACGACCAGCGGGGGAATGATGCGTGCCATGAGTGGAGCGTCCTGTTTGCGTGGGTGCCGTTCAGGCCCCCAGCATTCGGCTCAATGAGCCGAATCGGTAGAAGGCGAAGCCCGCCATCAAAAGCAAAAACAGCATGAAGATGACAAAGGTTTTCATGTTGTCGCGGCGCGCACGCTGCACGGCCTCGGTACTCGATGCCTGCCACTCGCCGGCCTGCTCCATCGCCAGCAGATTTCGGCCCGCGGCTTCGATGTTCATGGCTTTGATATCGGCGATGAGTGTGTTTTGCTCTTTGAGCAGATCACGGATTTCGGATAGCAGTGCGGTCTGGTTGTTGTCCATCTTTCTTCCCCTCGATTTGGCTTTTGCTGGCTCAGTGTGAGCCGTCCACGCGAACTGCGAATATTCTTGCATGGCGCGGCTACCGTCACTTCCAGAACTGCCAGGATTTTTTCGGTGGGCTCAGGCCTTTGGCCTTTGTCTGGAGGAAGTGAAGGTACTTGGGATCCTGGCCTTCAAACACTGTGCCGCCGTCACCCATGTAGGCCCGCATGAGCTCGTCCGCCGCGCGGTCCAGCGCGCCAAGTTCGAACTGGCATTGGCCCAGCCTCAGGTGCAGAAAGGGATTGCCAACAGCGTCAGGGCAATGCATGGCCTGGCTCAGGTTGTCCCGCCCGGCCTCGTAGTCGCCGGCAAGGAAGTTCGCGTCGCCAACGGCCGCGAGGATCCAGGTGGCGGCTTCCCATTGTGTTTTTGGCTCGGGCAGGAGATCCCACGCAGCCCAGTAGAGTGGCAATGCCTCCGCAAATTGAGAGGCTTCGGCCCGCTGGTCTCCGGCGGCGGACAAGCGCTGGATTTCCGTGTGGGTCTCTTCGGGCAGTTCGTGCATGGTTAGACCTCTCTTTTCCCTCTAAGTAGATGTGACGGACAACCCGGAAATGATTCTAGTGAGCGAGTGTCTAGCGTTCATACCGTGCTTCTACGTCGAGCCAGTTGTTGGCGTCCAGCACCTTTTTTGCCGCGGCTATAACTTGGAGCCACGCAGGCGACTCAAGCATCTCGGAGAGCCGGTCTGGAAGCTGCGAAACCCGTACATCGTAGAACTCATTGAATTCAGCCAGGGTTTCGAGCTCGTCTGGTGAAAACTCGGCATCAGACCTGGCATCACCCGGATGGTAGAAGTCGTCAAACCATTGATTCACCAGTTCCGCCGCCACCCTGACGCCCGGCACTTGCTGCTGATACGCAAGCTGGTCCGTCGCAGACGCGATCAGCTGCAAGGTGTTGATGATGTTGACGCGGTGGGGTCCCATAAGTCTTAAGTGCAATTGACTGGGGAGGCACTTTCCCGTGCTTTCAGTGCATGGTGGATGCCAACGAGATGAATGAGCATGCTGAGCATCTCCGGGAAAAGGAAGGCAAAGATGACCGAATCGCGAACAAGGAGATAGCAGATGGCGAGAACAATGCAATGCACCGCCAGGGAGAGTTGCCACGTGAGAAGCCTTCGCTTGGCAAGGTGCCGGCCAATAGTGCTCAGGTAGTAAGCCTGAATCAGGTAGGCTGCGAAGGCGACAGCGGCCGCTGATGCCACCAGCCACATGCTGAGCATGGACGTGCCCACAAAGAAGACAAAAACGCCAAGCAGGATAACGGAGCCCGACAGTCCGGCCGACGCCAAGCGGCCCAGCCTTGCCTCTTGGGGCGCAATGATCGGGGACGAGAAGCGCATGGCGCGGGCCTGCGTGAAGGTGGCCGGCCAGCGCCTGCGCCCCTCAGGCCCGGTACACCGAGCGCCCCGCATACCAACCGAAAGACCAGCGGATGGCGATGTAGTACAGCACGGAGATAAACATAACAATCCCGGCCGCCAAAATCGGCATGCTACCCGACGTGAAGTTGCGCAGCATGGCTCGAACCTCGCTGGCCGGCACCAGCAACGCAAGCAGCACGATGGAAAAGACAAGCGACACCAGCCAGACGCACAGCAGCGCGCGCCACGCAAACGCCGCCTTCTCCTCGCGCGTAGGCGCCCGGGCGTGGTCTTTCCCAAATACCGCCGACGCGATAAAGCCGGCCCCCATGACGGAAGTCACCGCGAAAGCGGCGCCGCCATTCAGTTTCAGTAGCTCCACCCCAGCGGCGAACAGCAGGAGCAGCGCGACGTAAGCGGCGGTGAAGATGGTGATGTAACGTTTCAAGGGGCCTCCCGCCTCAGCTATCTTGTTGGTGAACCGAAGGCATTCTATGCCGCAGCCCGCCTGGGCTACCAGCGCGCAACCACCCCCAAAGAAGCACTCACATCGCTGCGCACCGCCACATCGCCGCCGTTGTTAAAGAGCCGGCCGACTTCGCCATACACGCTCCAGGTCTTGTCGATGGCCAGGGTTGCGCCCAGGGCCGCCTCGGTCCAGCTGCCGCCGCTGCGGGTGCTGACGTCCGTCGTCGCGCCACCGCTGCCGAAGCGCGCGGTGTCCAGGCCGCTGGAAGCGCGGTAGAAGTTCAGCCTGCCGTAGGGCTTGAGCACGCCCATGTCGGTGCTCATTTCGGTCTTCACGCGCACGCCGATCCGCGTGGTCAGGCTGTCGGGGCTGTCCTGCTGCACACCGGCATTGGAGAGCGCCAGGTCGTCCAGCTTGATGTGCTGGTGAACCAGTTGCAGCTGCGGCTCTATGCTCCAGTCATTGCCCATGGCGAAGGACTGGCCGATTTCCACCGATGTCAGCAAACTGCTGCTTCGGGCTGAAGACCAGGCGCTGCCCGTGGGCCGCAGCGTGTAGTCCTGGTAGCCGGCCTGCAGCACCGCGTCGGCGTAAAAGCCGGTGCCTGTCTCCCAGCTCGCATAGCCGCCCAGGTAGCGGGCGCGCAGCTTGTTGTTGCCCACGGGGCCTTGCACGCCGCGGGCAAAACCGCTGACCTGCACGCTGCCGTCCAGCGCGCCCACATACACACCGGCGCGCCAACTGCTGTTTGCAAAAAGGTCGGTTCCACTCTGGAAGCCGTTAAGCCGGCCCGCGCTGTTGGGGCTGGCAAAGCCCGGCTGAGTCACGTCGATGTCGGTGGACACCAGGCGGCCCCAGGCATTGTGTCCAATCACAGGTTTGTCGCTTGCGCCCACGGACGCATCCCCGCCGCGCAGGTTGCGGTTGCTTGCGAAGCGGGCCGCTTCACCGAGCTCTTGCCCTTGCCTGTCGCCGTTTCCGGCACCGCCACCCATGATTGATGTGCCGGGCTCCAGATCACCCGGTAAGAACTGTTCATGCTGACCCCCTGTGTTGTTGAAACCCGACGCAAACAACTACGTCAACATATGATTCAACGTTTTCAGCGCGCGGATCATCGCATGGGAGGCCAGGATTTATAAGAACAAAGTTCGGTCAAGTCGGTAATTTCCAACACTGCAGAATCCATCAAGAAAGCGGCTTGCCTTCATGTGGATGCGGTTGTAGGGATGAGGTGCTTTGTTGGCCACGGCCGGTGGATGCCCATCAGGCGCCGTTCGCCTTGACGATAAACATCAAATCGTTTCCCAATCAACAAAGGGGCGATGCCAGATCTCTCCGGGTTCGCTGAGAAAATACGTTATCTCCGACATTGCCAGCCTGTAGGCATCAGCGCCTTGCGCGGATTCGTCCATTTGTGGGTCGAAATAAATAGCGTCGAGATCCTCCGCGAGCGCGGCCGCGCAGAGGCATTGAATCGCGAAGTCCACGGTTGTGCGGCCTGAAGCCGTGCTGAAGCCAATGCCGTCTTCATCAGCCCAGACCTGGAAGTAGGCAGCCACCGTCTCTGCGAGGTTGACGCCCACAAGATTGACGGGAGCCGACGAAACCTTCATCACAAGAAGGCCACGGCATGACTCAATCGAAAACCCCGGAGGGAATTCGGCGCTGATGCCCCGGTTTGCCAATGCATTCCGCCAGACGGCGACTACATCGGGGGAACGCTTGGATGTTTGAACTTCCAGGGTGAAGGACATAGGGATTTAGTGCTTAGTGACGGTCAAAAAAAAACAGGTGGAAGAAGGGGCCGATTGGCGCAAAGCCTAGCCGACCAGCTTGCCGCCGGCAGCTGACACCCGGTCAAGAATGAATGCCTGTGCGTCCGCGGGAACGGACGCGAGCGGGAGTGTCACGAACTGGGCCTTTGAGAACAACAACAGGCAGAAAGATGGATAACGCCAGATCTCGGTAACCGATGCCCATTGCAGCGAGACACTGCCCAGGCCGGAGCTCATGCTGAAGGACTTGTCGTCGAGAATCAAGGTGGCACTGGGCGCATCCATGGCTCGAAATTTAGCGAGTGTGTTTCGCAGGTGAACGACGTACACCAGAAGGGCAAAGCCGAGGCCGAAGACCAGGAAGCCGCCTAGTGCGCCCACCTGCCAGGAGCGGTCACCGCTGCACAGTTGGAAGGCAAGTAAACCCACGAGAAATACGGTCGCGATAAAAAATCCTGTGCCGACTGTGCGGCGCCAGAAAGCAAATACGGCCTGGCGCAGCAAAGCTTCTGTGTATTCGAGTGTGATGTTGTACGGCATGCGGTGACGGTTGACGGCCTGGGCATAGAGAGGCCTGGCGGGCTACTCTACTGCATATCAAAGGACTCATGCGGTGGCCGCACCCCCTGCGGTAACTGGGCGGGAGTCGCCCCGACCCGTGATTCCACGCGACATTTGCACTCGTCCAGATCGGACTCGGTCCTCAGCGATACGGCACTTCGTCCTACACCCGCAAACAGGCAACGGCCTAGCATGAAGACACCAGCAATGAAAAGCCATCGCGTGGTTTTATGTGCATAGACCAGCGGTGACGATTCATTCAGGTGAAGAAGGGTTGGATGGCGTGACCAGGCGGCATTAATCGCTCTTCAAACTTTCATCCACTTCCAAGGAGATAAGAAATGATCAGCATCAAACACAGCGCAATTTGCGCGGCTGCGATTTCACTGGCCGCCCTGACGGGCTGCAGCGGCATGACGACACAAGACAGGAATACCGCCATAGGCGCGGGCGTGGGCGGTGTAGCCGGCGGGGTGTTGACCGGTGGCAGCACCCTGGGCGTGGTGGGCGGCGCCGCGGTCGGCGGCGTGATCGGGCACGAAGTCAGCCCGAAAAAATAAGCTGACAGCTTCGACGAGTCGCCTTGCGTGTGCGAGGCGACCCGCGTCAAATTTCAGGCTCAGCCCACCTGAGGCAGGTAGCTGGGTCGCGCCGCCGTCATGCCCTGCTTGACCTGTTGCGTCACTTCATCGGCCAGCACTTCATCAAGGCCAGCCTCAAGCCCGTCCAGCGCGCGCATCACAATGTCTTCAGGGCTGGTCTTGGGCACGTCAAAGCCGCGTGTGAGGTCGGTATCCACATATGCCATGTGCAGGCCCAGCACCTGGGTTTTTTGCGGTGCGAGCTCGGTGCGCAGCGCATTGGTCAGCGACCAGGCCGCCGATTTGCTGGCCGAGTAGGCCGCCAACTCGCCGCCATTGACCCATGAAGCCACCGACAGCACATTCAGCAGTCCGCCGCCGCCATTGCCCTTGAGCACGGGCGCAAAAGCCTGGCTCACGCGCAGCACCGCAAAAAAGTTGGTCTCAAAAATCCGGCGCGCCACTTCCTCGCTGTCTGCCGCCAGGAAGCCGCCCGGTTGGGCAATGCCCGCGTTGTTGATCACCATCGTGACGTCCGATGCCTGCGCAGCGGCTTTTGCCACCTCTTCAGGCTTGTTGACGTCCAGCTTCAGCGCCTGCACGCCGGGCAGCGTGACGCTCGCCGGGTCGCGCGCGCCGGCATACACCTTGCGCGCGCCGCGCGCCAGCAACTCGCGCGCAAACGCCAGGCCTATGCCGCGATTGGCACCGGTGACGAGGACGACGGAATCTTTGATCTTCATAAATTTCTCCAGAAAAAAAGTAACAAGCGGGAAACACACAAATCCGGCTGCCGGCTTCCACCCGAACCGGCACGAACAAAGAAACTCAGCGAAGCTTGATGACCACCTTGCCCTTGGCGCGGCCTGTTTCCACATAGGCCAGGGCCTCATTGGTCGCTTCAAAGGGAAAAACACGGTCCACCACGGGGCGTATCGCGCCGGCATCTATGAGGCCGGTGATCTCGCGCAGCTGGCTGCCGTTGGCCCGCATAAACAGGAAGGAATAGCTCACACCGCGGCCCCTGGCCTTGCGCCTTATGCCGGCGCTCAGCAGCCGCGTCACCAGCCTCACAAAACCCGAAGCCTTGATCTCCTTGCCGAACTCTGGGTCAGGCGGCCCCGAGATGGACACCAGCTGGCCGCCGGGCTTGAGCACACGCAGCGACTTGGCCAGCGTCTTGCCGTCCTGGCTGTTGAGCACCACGTCGTAGCCCTGCAGCACATCTTCAAAGTCCTGCGTCCTGTAGTCGATGACCACGTCGGCGCCCAGGCGCTTCACCAGCTGGGCATTGGCCGCGCTGGTGGTTGTGGCAACGGTTGCGCCCAGGTGCTTGGCCAGCTGGATCGCAATAGTGCCCACGCCGCCCGAGCCGGCCTGGATAAACACCTTCTGGTCTTTCTTCAGGCCGGCTTTCTCGACCAGCGCCTGCCAGGCCGTCAAGGCCACCAGCGGAATCGAAGCGGCTTCTTCCATCGTGAGGCTCGCGGGCTTGTGCGCCAGCGAGGCCTCCTTGACGGGGACAAATTCCGCAAACGTTCCGATCCGGAAATCGTCGGGCCGGGCATAGACCTCATCGCCAGGCTTGAACTGCCGCACGCGCGGGCCGACCTTGACGACCACACCCGCGACGTCGTGGCCCAGGACCAGCGGCAGGCGATAGGGCAGGATGAGCTTGAACTCGCCGCCACGGATCTTGGAGTCCAGCAGATTCACGGCCGCGGCATGGACTTGCACCAGGACTTCGTCCTCGCGCAGTTCCGGCTCGGGCAGTTCCGCCAGTCGCAGCGCGGCTTGTTTGCCGTATCGGTCCAGGACAAATGCTTTCATGTTTTTTTCCTTGAGTGACTTAGTTGCCGAGAGCCGGCGTGCGCGGCGGCGGCGCCACTGCCGCGTCCAGCTGAAGGTTTTTGCGGATACCGGCATCGACCAGGGCGGCCGGCGCGAAGCGGCGCAGCCATTGCAGGCCGCCCGCGCGGGGGCCGGCCGTGTAGCGCAGCTTGGGGTTGGGCGCAAGGGCGGCTTTTAAGACGGTGTCGGCCACCACAGCAGGGCTGTCGCCTTGTTCAACGAGTTCATTCATTTTTTGCGTCACGGCCGCGCGGGCTTCGCGATAGGCATCGAGCTTTTCGTCGGGCTCCAGCAGGTTGGCGTCAAACTGCGTGTTGGTGTTCGCCGGCTCTATGACCGAGACGCGTATGCCGCGGGTGCGCAGCTCATGGTCCAGCGATTCCGAATAGCCTTCCACCGCATGTTTGGTCGCGGCATACAGCGCCATATAAGGCATGGGCAAAAAACCAAACACCGAGCCCATGTTGATAATGCGCCCGCTGCCCTGGCGCCGCATATGCGGCAGCACCGCCCGCGTCATGCGCACCAGCCCGAAAAAATTGGTGTCAAAAATCGCCTGGGCCTGCGCGATGGAGCTTTCTTCCGCGCCGGCCGGCGCGACCCCAAAACCCGCGTTGTTGACCAGCAGGTCTATGCGGCCCTCGCGCGCGATCAGCGTCCGCACCGCGGCCTCAGCCGATTCATCCTGGGTCACGTCCAGGGCCAGCATTTCAAACGGTTTGGCCTGGCCCGACTGCGCGCCGCGCCGGCTGGTGCCGTAGACCTTGTAGCCGGCTTTCACCAGCCGCAGCGCGGTCGCTTCGCCTATGCCCGAGGAGGCGCCCGTCACCAGGGCAATCTTGTTGTGCGTGTTCATGGTGTGTGTTCCTCTTTCGGTGTGAGCTGTGTTTGGCATGATGGTTGTCATATATAAGGGCGAAGAAAAAAGCAGGCGTGGCTCAAAAAGGATTCAATGGGAGACCGGAACCAGCTGCGTCAGCGCGGCTTCGCAAAAGCTGTCCGCCAGCGCGGGCTCGTCGACCACGCGAGCGAGCAACAGGGTGCCGACCATGGTGGCCACCGTCGCCAGCGCGCGCTCGTGGGCGCCGGGCTGGCCCCAGTCGGGCGACTGGCGGGCCACAAAATCGACCATTTCCTTGACGTGCCGGGTGGTCGCACGGCGCACTTCGGGTGCCTGGCGCGGTGTCTCCGAGCCCAGCGCGGCCAGGGGGCAACCCATCTCGATCTGCTCCCGATGCTCCGGCGAAAGGTAGGCGCGCAGCATGGCCGCCATGGCCTGTTCAGGCGGTGAGCCGGCCGCCACACCCGCCACCAGGGCCGCCGACTCGGCGCAGGCCCGGGTCGCCGCTTCGGCCAGCATGGCCTCGCGCGAAGCGAAATGCGCGTAAAACGCGCCATGCGTCAGCCCGGCCTCTTTCATGATGTCGGCCACACCCGTGCCGTCGTAACCGCTGCGGCGTATGGCCCGCGCGGCCACGGAGACTATGCGTTCGTGCGAGGCCTCCTTGGCGGCGGTCCTGGCGTTGATTTTGGGGTGTTTTGCGTTTCGCATGATGTGCATCATACATGAACTGAGGTTTATCCGCAGATGACGCAGATTTCCGCAGATTGAAGAGAAGAAATTGGTATTTGGGACTTCATCCCGCCGCCATGCCAGATATGTTCGCCATGCTTTCCCTCGCGGTGCTCGGCGAGATCACTTTGAAGGACGAAGACTGGAGGGCCGTCCGTGGGCGGATGGCGATGGCATCCGGGCGCAGTTCCATGTACGGGTAGGCTAGACTTCCACCGCGGTGAGCAGCCGTACATGGAGCCGGCCCAAGAGTCTGCGGCCATCAGCAGCGGTCAAGGCCGTAGCCCTGCAGGAGTCATTCGCATGCGCCACCTCGCTACCGCCGTCGTTTTGGTCCTCAATGCGCTTGCCGCGTCCGCCGCGCAGGTGGGGGTACTTCCACAGCTGGACGAAGCCGTCGAGCGCCTGCAAGGCCAAACACCGGCGCTGATGGCCAGCGCCGGGGTGCCGGGTCTATCCATGGCACTCGTTACCGACAGGGGATTGGCCTGGCACGGTACGTTCGGCCTGGCGAATGCGCGCACGCGGGAACCGGTGGTGGAAGACACCGTGTTCGAGGCCGCTTCGCTGAGTAAAGCGGTTTTCGCCTATGCGGTGCTGCAACTCGTGGACGCCGACCTGCTTGAGCTGGACACTCCGCTCGTGCGCTACCTCCCGGGTGGCTACGAAGTGGGAGAAGATCCGCGCCTTGCGCAGATGACAGCGCGCCATGTGCTGAGCCATCGCACGGGCTTTCCGAACTGGAGGCCGGCGGGCGCACCCTTGACGATTCATTTCACGCCGGGTGATCGCTTCAGCTATTCAGGAGAAGGCTTTGTCTACCTTGCTCGTGTGGTGGAGCGCATCACCGGGGAAAGCACCGAGCGCACGGTAAAGCGGCTGGTTTTCGAACCCCTGGGCATGCTGCACAGCAGCTTCCTCTGGCAAGACAGCCATGCGCAACGCAAGGTCTTCGGCCATGACACACGCGGCGAGCCGCAAGGGCAGCGGCGCTGGACATCTGCGAACCCGGCCTCCAGCCTGAGCACCACGGCACCTGATTTCGGGCGCTTCCTGGTCGCAGTTTTAAACGGCGAACGATTGAAGCCGGACACCACCGCGCAGATGCTGCGCAGTCAGGTTCGCGTGGGGCCATTTACGAGCAGCATTGGCCGGCCGGCAACACCGCTTTCGGACGAAGTCACCTGGGGCCTCGGTTGGGGGCTGCAACAACGAAACGGGGACGAAGCGTTCTGGCACTGGGGCGACAACGGCAACACCAAGGCCTTCGCAGTGGTATCGCGCACGCATCGACGCGGCCTCGTGTTCTTTGTAAACAGCGTGAACGGTCTGTCAATCGCAGTAGACCTGGTGGCGTTGGCTATGGGGGAAGGAGGGCAGCCGGGTCTGGAGTGGCTAGCCTACCGGCGCTGGCAGAACCTGCCGCCCGGCAGTCGCCGCGATGCAGGTGTTGCGGGGCCTTGAGTGCCGTGTGCTTCCGGCGACCCGCGACCATAATTGAGATGCGAAATGAGGAGCGACCCGTAGCAGGCGCAGGTCAAAAACCACAACAACCGGAGTACTGATGAATTCCCTTCAAATGCTTACCCTGGCATCCACCCTTGCCGTGTCTGCGGCAGCGACTGAAGCGCAGACTGTTGTACCGCAGCCAGCCAGATCGGCCGTTGCCGCGGAGCCCATTCCAAGCACGTATCCGGGACAGACCCAGCGCGGAGGCTGGGCCATTGGGTATTCGGCCAACTTTGCCCAGATCTCGGCCAAAGGGGTGACGACGTCACGCTGGTTCGTGGTGAATGAGGCCGGCAATGGCCCGGGCGACGCCGTGCAACTGTTCGTCGATGACGCCGGCAGCAACTATCCGGTGAATTATGGAGGCGGCGCTCTTGTCTATGGAAAGACCATCTACGCAAGCAAATACAACGGGACCGGGAGATTCAGCGGTGTCTGGAGCATTCTTGCCCCGGCGCAGGTGACACTGCCTGCGGTTGTCTGGACCATATTCCCGGAAACCAATAAGGAGGCGATCCTTGGGATTTTCGATGCCCCACGCGACTTTATGGTGACCTTTTCCAACGACAGAAAAGTGGGGGATTGCACCGCCGGCGCCCTCAAACTCATCGTGGATGACAAGACGGTGCCCGACCCCAGTGGAAATCCTTTGATCCTCGCGCAAGGCTCTACGGTGATCGCCAACGGCCGCAAGGTTCGGATATCGGTGAGCGGCAGCTGCAACACGGGACTTGAGTACACCGGAGCTTTGCAGCTTCTCTAGCAATGCCAGTGTAAAACTGGTGCGCCTGAAGTGGCTCTTGGATAGTGCTTCAAGCTGCCAACAAAGACTGCATGAGAGCGAGTGCTTCCTTGTAGTTCGCCGCTCGGGAACGGTGGAAAGTGCTGCGCGCCACGGTGCCTGTCGCTGGGTGGGTAAGCCTTACACAGCTATCCACATGTACCACGAACTTGCTTTCTACTGCCCGTTCTTTCCGGAAGTACGCCACCTGGAACTCCGAGAGATTCACTTCAGCGTCTACGACTTCATTTACCAGCTGAACGGTGACCGACCCGGGACGATCACTCTGGAGTTTTGGCATCAGTGGCAGCAATGTTTCGTACGCGGCTGGACCTGACGCTTTCAATGCAAAGCCTGTCAAATCCGTAGTGTTCTCGCGGAACTGTTCGTCGACGATTTCTGCCGCAAGAGACGCTTCCAGTATTGCGAGCAAGCACTGTCTCAACATGCTCTGCACCTCAGAAGAGGCGCTCTTCATATCAGCCCTCATCACAACATACGCATTGGCCATCCAAGTCCTCTTGATGTGCGTCACGGGCACCGAAAAATCCGACTGTCCAAGTGAAGAGAATAACTGCATCCGCATGACTTATTCGCTGAGAGACCTTCATCGGATGCCTGCGGCCTTCCGTTCGACCGATCTTTTGTACGCCTCCTGCACGGTTGTGAGCAGGTCCACTTCCTTGCCGTGGCAATTCCTCAGCGTGACACGGTATGCGTCAATGTCTTCATACTTCACGAACTTCACGCTTGGTTTTTCCGCGTCGAACCACAGCCTCTGCCGTGTGACTGAGTAGCCGCAGTAGTCGAAGAAGGCCACATCGTGTTTTGCTTCCAGGCGAAGATTTCCTTCGCGGTCAAAAATAAGCACCGCCGTTCCGGGGAGCCCGTTGTTTGACAGTGCAACGAAGAAAGATCCGTCGGGCGCTGGAAAGATTTGCTCAAAATAGACGCCCGGAAATCGCGCCAGCAGATCCTTTCCCCGTGAAACCTCGACAACAAAGTCGGGATACTGCTGGTCCTTTCTCGCGTCAATGATGCGTCGAACGGAAACATCGCCATAAGTGTCCGTCTTGCTGCTGATGGTGGCGGGATAGCGCCAGGAGTCTGCTGACGAGACAAAAGAAACAAGGACGGCTGCCAGCAGGAGGGCTAGCTTTGCGGTTCGTGCCAGGATGTTCATCTGTCGTACGTATTGCATAAACTTGCAACGGCTTCGAAGCTCCGCGAGAGATTGCTCGGGGGATATGTCATGGTTGCTCCAATCTCTTTTTCTGCTTTTGACTCTCAGCGAAGAGATTGTGCTTCGCGATCGCTCTTTGCGTCCTCAATTCCAGCAATCGGACTGCAAAAGCGCCAACGATCCGGAGCACCAGCGAGTACACGATAACCGCGGCAAACGACAGCCCGTCACCCAGCAGTTCACGCACCGGCAGGCCCCAGAAGGCCAGCGGCAATATCCCCGCCAGGTAGATCCAGAAAGAAAGGCGATTCTTCATAAATCGGCTGATGGCCTCAGTTCGAACACTGGGCCGATGCTAAACAATCAGCTGTCGCCGGACAAGAAATTGGGCATGAGGTGCGGCGAGGCGAAGTTCGGCGATCAAAGCGTCATTCTGCTCCAGCGGGGGTAGTGCGATGAGGTGGTTCTCAAGCTGCAGTCCGATGCAATAAATGCTCGGCGAGAAATAGGTGCGATACAGCAAAACCTTTAAAACCAGGGCGGCGTTGAGGACCTGGCGCAGGCCTGGTGTTTCAATTGCTATGCCTTCACTGGTAGCTTCGATGGTCAGCGACTCCAGTTCCGTCGTCGCCTTCGACATGCGCCGCGATTGAAAAAAAGCGATGGCCCCGGCTATCGTGATGACGGGGATCAATGATCCGAAAGACGACGTGTTGTCTGGATGGTTCGGCAGCGAGAGCGCGAGAAAGGCAAACAAGGCCAGCACGGACGACATCATGAAGAATACGCGGCGGGGCCCGCCACGGCGTACGGCGATGTATTTTTCGGAAACCTTGTGAAGCATGCGCGAGTGAATGAGTGTTCAGGGGCCCAGCTAATGTATACCGCAAGACTGGCGGCAAGAGGCTTGTCGGCAACTCTTGCTGGCCCGTCCGCGGAGGGGCCTCCACCCCTCAAAGAATCCGATTAAACCAAAGCAGCGACAAACTAGCCGACACCAGCGCCAACGCAGCCGCCAGCAAGGCCAGCAGCCCGGAAATCTCAGTCTCTTTTTTCTCAATCGCAAGGCGCGAACTGAGCGTCTCATAAACCTTCTTCAAGTCCGCCGCAGTGCCCGCATAAAAGTACTCGGCCTGTGTAGTGCGGGCGATGCCTTTCAAGGTTTCTTCGTCGAGCTTGACGCGCATGGACCAGCCTTCAAAACCAATGGTTTCGCCATCCACCGTTCCTACGCCCACGGTGTAGACGCGCACACCGCGGTCGGCGGCAGCTTTGGCGGCGTCCAGTGAATCCACGCCGGTGGTGCGCTGGCCGTCGGTGAGCAGGATGATGGCACCCGAGGTGTAGGAGCCGGGGGCGACGGGGACGAACTCTTTCTTCGCGCCTTTGTCGGGATTCAGGGCCTGGTCTATGGAGGTGCCGCGGGGTTTTTCTCGGCCGTATTGCATGGAGGCCAGGTCAATGCCGGCATCGGGAAACAGTTCGGCCAGCGAGACGACGATGCCGTTGCCGATCGCGGTGCCGCGCTGCAGCTGGAACTTGTCGATCGCGACGACCAGGTCTTCGCGGCTGAGCGTGGGTTGCTGCACCACCGAGGCGGTGCCCGCAAAGGCGACGATGCCTACGCGCACATTGCGCGGCAGATCGGCGAGGAAGGCCTTGGCGGCGTTTTGCGCGGCGACCAGGCGATTGGGTAACACGTCGGCGGCGCGCATGCTGCCGGAGACGTCCATGGCCAGGATGATGGTTTCGCGCTGCGAGGGCAGGCTGATGACGGCAAAGGGCCGCGATGCCGCGACCAGCATGGCGGCGATGGACAGCAAAAACAGCAGCGGCGGCACATGGCGCCTGAAGCCCTGGCCGCGGCCCATGGCTTCGCGCACGATGGAGAGGCTGGCATAGCGTAATGCCATTTTTTTCTTGCGGCGCAGCAGCCAGATGTAGACCAGCACCAGCAGCGGAATCACGAGCAGCAGCCACAGAAATTCCGGCCACAAAAAGTTCGGCCAAGGCAGTTTGGCAAAAAAGGAAGTGAACCCGCTGAAGTTCATGATGGGATGTCCTTGGGTCGGCTTCAGGCAGCAGCGCGCTTCAGGTGGGCCGGCAATGCATTGCCGCCCGCGCCGGTGGTGCGGCTGCGGCGCTTGCGCAGTTCGGTGAAACGCATGATGGCGTCGACGAGGTTGTCGTCGGTGGACAGCTCCAGCGCGTCGACGCCGGCGCGCGCCAGGGCTTGCCTTAACTCGGCTTCGCGCTGGGCCGCGATGCGCGCAAAGCGTTTGCGGAAACCCGCGTCATGGGTGTCGACCAGCAGTTGCTCGCCGGTTTCGGCGTCGCGTATCGGGATCAGGCCCAGGTCGGGCAGGTCCAGCTCCAGCGGGTCGAGCAGGCGCACGGCCACGACTTCGTGGCGGCGGGCGAGCTGTGCCAAAGGCTTTTCCCAGCCGGGTTCGCTGATGAAGTCGGACACCACAAACACGGTGGAGCGCCGGCGCAGCAGGTTGGCGGCGGATTCGAGCAGCTCGTGCAGGCGGGTGGTGCCCAGCTCGGTGATTTCAGGCCTGGCCTGCAGGGTGTGCAGCAAATGCAGCACATGCTGGCGGCCGCCGCGCGCGGGGATTACGGCGTCAACGCCGGAGCCGTACAGCATGGCGCCCACGCGGTTGCCGTGGCGGGTCAGCATGCGGGCCAGCACGGCGACAAATTCGGCGGAGACATTGCGCTTGCGCTGCTCGCTGGAGCCGAAGTCCATGGAGGGGCTGAGGTCCAGCAGAAACCAGGCGCTCATTTCGCGGTCTTCGGTGAAGACGCGCACATGGGGTTGCTCCAGCCGCGCGGTGACGTTCCAGTCGATGTGGCGCACGTCGTCATGGTGCTGGTATTCACGCAGGTCGGCTAAATCCATGCCGGTGCCGCGCAGCAGGGTGCGGTAGTCGCCCTGCAGCAGGCCGTCGAGGCGGCGCAGCACGGTCCACTCGAGCCGGCGCAGCAGTTGCTCCGCGCCTGCTCCTGACGAAGCGAGCTTGGTTGTGGATTCAGGCGGCGAGGTTTTCATGGCGGGGGCGCTTCATCCAAGTCGGGGCCGCGGAACCGGCTTTGCCGGGCCGCAGGCGCAGCGGCCCCCTCGGGGGGCAGCGACCCGCGAAGCGGCGGAGCGTGGGGGCTCACATTTCTAGGCGGCGAGTTTTTCATGTTCCAACGGTTTTGCTGGGGGCGGGATTTTTGCCATGATCTTGGCGATCAGGCCGTCTGCCGAGAGTCCTTCGGACAAGGCTTCATACGACAACACCAGCCGGTGCCGGAACACATCGGGCACCAGGTCCGTCATGTCCTCGGGCAGGGCATAGCTGCGGCCGCGCAGCAGGGCCAGGGCGCGCGCGCCTTCGGTCAAATTGATGGTGGCGCGCGGGCTGGCGCCGAAGGTGATAAAGCGCTGCAAGTCTTTCAGCCCATGCTTGACGGGCGTGCGCGTGGCCGAGACCAGGCGCACCGCGTATTGCACCAGCGAAGGGTCGACGTAGATGCGCCGGCATTCGGCCTGCAGGGCAGCGAGCTGCTCGGTGGTGGCGACGGCGCTCACGGCCACGGCCGGGCCGGTGACACGCTGGACGATGACGAATTCTTCCTCGTCGGTGGGGTAGTCGACCAGCACCTTCATCATGAAGCGGTCCACCTGCGCTTCGGGCAGCGGGTAGGTGCCTTCGGTTTCAATCGGGTTTTGCGTGGCCATGACCAGGAAGGGCTCGGGCACCTTGTGGGTGGTGCCGGCAATCGTGACCTGGCGCTCCTGCATCACCTCCAGCAGCGCGCTCTGCACCTTGGCGGGCGCGCGGTTGATTTCATCGGCCAGCAGCAGGTTGGTGAAGACCGGGCCCAGCGAGGTGCTGAACTCGCCGGTTTTCTGGTTGTAGATGCGGGTGCCCACCAGGTCGGCCGGCACCAGGTCGGGCGTGAACTGGATGCGCTTGAACTGGCCCTGCACGGTGTTGGCCAGGGTCTTGATGGTCAGGGTCTTGGCCAGGCCGGGCACGCCCTCGACCAGCAGATGGCCCTGGGCCAGGATGGCGACCATGACGCGCTCAAGAAAGCGGTCCTGCCCGACGACCACGCGCTTGACCTCGTAAAGAATCTGCTCCATGAGCTGGGCGGTGTCGTGGTTGGCGTTTTCTGGGGTCGTGTGGTCCATGCGTCAGTCCTTGGGAGGGGTGAGGTCAGGTCGGTGAAGCTGTCGTCAGAACGGCGGCATGCCGGCGGCCGAGGCGGCGTTTTCAATCGGCACCGCAAAGCCTATGCCGACAAAGGTGCGCTGCTGGTTGGGGTTGAAGATGGCGGTGACGATGCCGACGACCTCGCCGTCCATGGTGACCAGCGGGCCGCCGGAGTTGCCGGGGTTGGCGGCGGCGTCGAACTGGATCAGGTTGCTCATCATCTGCTTGCCTTCGGGTGAGCGGAAGTTGCGCTTGAGGCCGGAGATCACGCCCTGCGAGGCCGAGGGGCCGATGCCGAAGGGATAGCCCACGGCCATGACCTGGTCGCCCGGGGCCAGGTCGGCGGTCGAGCGCATGGTGGCGGCAATCAGGTCATCGGGGATTTTGTGGGCCTGCAGCACGGCGAGGTCGTTCTCGGGCTGCACGCCGGTGATGCTGGCGGTGGACTCCAGCCCGTCGGCAAAGGTGACCTTGATGGTCTGGGCGTTCTGCACCACATGCAGGTTGGTCAGGATGATGCCCTTGTCGACAATGACGACGCCGGTGCCCACGCTGCGCTCGGCGTCTTCCTTGCCGTCCTTGTCCTTGCCCAGGCCGACGATGCGCACCACCGAGGGGATGATGGTGTCATAGGCCTTGGTGCCGGGCGAGGGCAGCACGGTGGTCTCCAGCGTCTTGAGCACGGCGGCATTGATGTCTTCCTGGGTCAGCTTGCGGGCCGGGTGGCGCAGCTGCGAGGAGAAGCTGAAGGCCAGCAGCAGGGCCAGCAGGCCGACCACGGACCAGAGCAGGTAGAGCTGGTGGCGCGCCAGGTAGTTAGCCAGGCGGGCGGCGCGGGGAAAGCGGGGTGGGGACGGTTGTGTGGCGTCTGCGGTAGAGCTTGGTTCGGGCGGCTGTGGGCCTTCATCACCCGCGCCCTTGGCCGGACGGTTTGAACTGCTGTAAAGGGCTGGCCTGCGCATCCGTTCACCTTTGGGGCTGTGTCTCAGAACCGGGCTGGTATGGGCGCCAAAAACTGGTTTCAGGCCCTGTATTTACAGTTGCACCGTATCACGATTTGTGCATCCATGCACGGGATTTGGGTATGGGGGCGGGGGGCTTTGTAAAGCGCTTCGGGGTCTTGCACCCTCTCCCTCCGGGAGAGGGAGGGGTGAGGGCCGCGGCCTGTGCACGCGCGAGTGGCGTATTGACCGCCGCTGGCCCTCACCCTAACCCTCTCCCAGGGGGAGAGGGGACAAGAGCAGGGGGTTTGTGAGCGGCTGTTAACGCCCGGAGTTTTCCGGCGGACTGCGCAACAAAGTCAGCGCCAGCGCGGCCGAGGCCAGCATCAGGAACAGGCTGACCGCATTGAGCACCGGCGTCGCGCCTTCGCGCATGCGGCCGTACATCATGACGGTCAGGGGCGCGTCGGAGCCGACCAGCATCAGCGTGGTGTTGAAGTTCTCAAACGACATCAAAAACGAGATCGCGCCGGCGCCGATCAGTGCGGGCTTGAGGTAGGGCAGGGTGATGGTGCTGAACACGGCCGCGCGCGAGGCGCCGAGGTTGTAGGCGGCTTCTTCCAGGGTGATGTCAAAACGTTTGAGGCGCGCGGTGATGATGAGCGTGGCGATGGAGACGATATAAGAAAACTGGCCTATCACCACCAGCGGCAGGCCGGGGCGCAGAAAGTCCAGCTCCAGGCCCCACCAGCTGTCGGCCAGCTGCGCCAGCCGGCTGGCAAAAGCCAGGATGGAAATGCCCAGGATCACGCCCGGGATCACCAGCGGCGCCAGCATCAGGAAAGACAAGGCCTGTTTGCCCGGAAAGCGGGCGCGTTCAATCAAAAAGGCATTGGTGGTGCCGACCAGCACCGCCAGCACCGTGACCCAGGCGGCCACCACCACGCTGGTCCAGAGGCTGGCCAGCAAGGGCCCGTCGGCAAACAGCCCGGTGCGGCCGGCCTTGCTGCCGAAAAACCAGTCCAGCGTGAAGCCGCGCCACGGTGGGGCCGGGTAGGGCGCGTCGTTAAAGGCAAACACGGCGACCACCAGCAGCGGCAAAAACAGGAAGGCGAAAAACACCAGCGCATAGGCCAGCGTGCCGGCGCGCAGCCAGGCGGGGCGGGGCAGGGAGGCGATCATCTAAAACTCCGCTTGTGTTTTCGCCAGTGACGGCGCGGAACCGGCTTTGCCGGGCCGCAGCGGTCGCCCCCTGCAAGGGGGGAGGGAGCTACACACAGTGAGATCCAACGGGGGTGTGTCATGTTTTCCTCATGACTTCGCCGAACTTTTGGCCGGTCAATTTCAAGCCAAGCCAGACAATGGCAGTCGACAAGCCCAGCAGCAAAAAGCCAAAGGCCGCACCCTGTTCCCAGTTAAAGCGCGTGATGAACTGGGTGTAGATCTGTTCGGTAAACCACAGCGAATTTTTGCCGCCCAGCAGGGTGGGCGTGAGGTAGTTGCCCAGGGTCAGCATAAAGACCACGATGCAGCCGGCCAGGATGCCGGGCGCGGCATGCGGGATGACGATTTGCCGCAGGATGGAGGGGCCGTTGCCGCCCAGGTCGTAAGCGGCTTCCACCAGCGAGTCGTCCAGGCTTTCGAGCGCGCTGATCAGCGGCACCACCATGAAGAGCATGGAGGTATAGACCAGGCCGACCAGGATGGTGGCGTCGCGGTACAGCAGCTCCACGGGCGCGGCGGTGATGCCCAGTTGCACCAGCACGGCGGGCAGCACGCCGGATTCGCGCAGCAGAATCATCCAGCCCAGGGTGCGCACGGTTTCGCTGACCCAGAAGGGGATCAAACACATCACCAGCAGCAGCGACTTGGCGCGCCCGCGCACCAGCTTGGCAATCGTCCAGGCGATCGGGAAGGCCAGCAGCAAGGTGATGCCGGTGGCCAGGATGGACATCAGTGCCGTGCGCACAAAGGTGTGCCAGTACAGCGGCTCCTCGACAAAGGTACGGTATTGCGCGAGGCTGGGCGCGTACTGGCGCGGTGCGATGCGCTCGCGCAGCGAGAGCACGGCCAGGTCGATGTGCGGCAGCACGATGAGGCCCAGCAGCCAGACCAGCGCCGGCGCCAGCAGCAGAAAAAGAATCAACCTGGCATGGCCCGAACCTGAACCTGAGCCGGGGGAGGCGGAAGGCAGGACGGCCGCAGCTTGCATGGCAACCTTCAAGCGTTGCCGAAGCAGACGGCCTGCTCGGGGTCGAAGCTGAAGGCGATGGTTTCGCCAATTCGCAAGTCGGCAAAGCGCCCGGTCTGCGGCAGGGCGATGCGGAACTCGGTGCGGCTGGCGGTTTCGCGCAGCAGCACGGCCGAGTTGGCGCCGTCGAACAGCAGGCTTTCGACCTGGCCGGCATAGACCGTGTGGTTGGACGGCAGCTCGGTCGCATCGCGCGCCAGGTTGATGGCTTCGGGCCGCACAAAGGCTTGCACCGCCTGCTCGGGCTTCAGCCGGCCGGCGGCGCGCGCGCGCAGGGCCAGGCCCTCACTGGTGGTGAGCGCCACCACGCCGCCGGCTTCCGCGCCCGAGGCACCGGTACTGCCGGCGAGTTTGTTGTTGGCGCCCACAAAACCCGCCACAAACGGGGTTTGCGGCTGGTAATACAGCTGCTGCGGCGTGCCGAGTTGCTCAAAACTTCCGGCGTTCATCACGGCCACATGGTCGGACAGCACCAGGGCTTCCGACTGGTCGTGCGTGATGTAGACAAAGGTGGTGCCGAAGGCGGCCTGCAGCTGTTTGAGCTCGACCTTCATGTGCTCGCGCAGCTTGAGGTCGAGCGCGCCCAGCGGTTCGTCGAGCAGCAGCAGCGTGGGCTCCAGCACCAGGCTGCGCGCGATGGCCACGCGCTGGCGCTGCCCGCCCGAGAGCTGGTCGACGCGCTTGTCCTGCATGCCGGGCAGGCTCACGCGTTCGAGCATGGCGCCCACCTTGGCCGCGATGTCGGCGCGCGAAAGGCCGCGCCGCGCCAGGCCGTAGCCCACGTTCTCGCCGACCGACATCATGGGGAACAGCGCCAGGTGCTGGAACACCATGTTGACCGGCCGCTGGTTGGGCGGCACGCCGTTCATGGGTTTGCCGCCTATGTGGATCTGGCCCGCATCGGGCGACAGAAAGCCGGCGATCATGCGCAGCAGCGTGGTCTTGCCGCAGCCCGAGGGGCCGAGGATGGAAAAAAAGCTGCCGCGCTCCACCGTGAAGGACAAGTCCTTCACGGCGGGCTGGCCGGCGTAGGTTTTACCGACGTGCTCGGCTTGCAGGTCTGCGTGCACCTTGGGCGCGCCGCTGGCGGTTTATTGGGCTGCCTTGATGCGGTCGAGGACCCGGCCTTCGATGTCTTCTATGCCGGCTGGAACAGCGGGATACCACTTGACGTTTTTCAGCGCAGCTTCGGGGAAGCTGGCGGCGAACTGGGCCTTGAGCTTGGGGTCGGCCAGCTGGTCGGCGCCCTTGGAGGCGGTGAAGTTGCCGGCCGAGCCCGCGACCTTGGCCGCAATTTCAGGGCGCATGTTGAAGTTGATCCAGGCGTAGGCGGCGGCATCGTTGCGGCCCTTGGCGGGAATCGCGAAGGTGTCTATCCAGCCGAGTGCGCCGGACTTGGGCGCGATGAACTGGATTTCGGGTTTCTCGTTGTTGAGCTTCCAGCCGCCGGTGTCCCACATCATGGCGCCCACGACTTCGCCGGCGCGCATGCCGTTGAGCAGCTGGTCCTTGTTGTCCCAGTAGAACTTGATGTTGCCCTTGCAGGCGACCATGGTCTTGCCGACTTCGTCCATCAGCGCGCCGTAGGCTTTCGGGTCTTTGTAGAGCGCGAAGGGGTCCTTGCCGGAAGCGAAGGCGAAGGCCAGCAAGGTGGGGCGTTTGAGGCGCACGGCGGTCTTGCCCTTGACCTCGGCCTTGCAGAGGTCGGGGTAGTCCGTCATTTTGGTCAGCTTGGTATTGACGACCAGGCCGTCGGTGCCCCAGATGTGCGGCAGGCCGTAGACCTTGCCGTCGAGCGTGGTGTTCTTTTTGGTGGCTTCGAGCATGGAGGGGATGAAGAGCTCGGACTTGATTTTGCTGAGGTCCATGGGCTTGTAGATGCCGAACTCCTGCTGCGGGCCGGTGATGCGGTCCTGCGAGGGCTGGGCCAGGTCGAACCCGGCGCCGCCGGTGGCGCGCAGCTTGGAGATCATTTCTTCGTTGTTCGAGAGGGTCAACTCGACGTCGATGCCGGTCTCCTTCTTGAACTGCGCCACGACGTCGGCGGGCACGTAGTCGGCCCAGGTGATCAAGCGCAGCTTCTGGTCTTGGGCCCATGCGGTGCCGCTGAGGCTGGAGGCGATCAGGCCGGCGCCGAGAATCTGGCTCATCAGGCGGGATAATTTCATTTGGCTTTCCTTTGTTATGTCGAAGGGACGGGTTGACGAAGGCAGACGAAAGAAACAAAAACCGTGGCGAAACCAAAATGAAACAAGAGGTGTTCCGCCTGAAAAAAGCATAGGGTGTCCCGATTTCATTTCTGTGTCAACATCTTCATCAGCTGCGTTGCTGTTTCCCCCGCACCCTGCCGGTGCTTCCCGCGGCTTCTTTCGTTCTCCTTTCCTGGGATCACCCCCTTTTAGCGCATGACTTTCTGGATAGATACGCATTGCCACCTGGATGCCGGCGAACTGGCCCCCGATGTGGACGCGGTGCGCGCGCGCGCCGCGGCGAACGGTGTGGGGCATATCGTGATCCCGGCGGTGGGCGTGTTCAACTTCGAGGCGGTGCGGCTGCTGGCGCATCGCTTTTCGGACAGCTATGCCTTGGGCATACACCCGCTGTTTGTGCCGCGTGCCAAGGATGAAGACCTGGCGGCGCTGGATGCGGAGCTCACGCTCAGGCGGGGTGATTCGCGGCTGGTGGCGATCGGTGAGATCGGCCTGGATTATTTTGTGCCGGCGCTCACCGAAAGCCCCATGCGCGAACGCCAGGAGTTTTTTTATCGCGAGCAGCTCAAGCTCGCGCGCAAGCACGGCCTGCCGGTGATCCTGCATGTGCGGCGCTCGGCCGACAAGCTGCTCAAACACTTGCGCGAGCTGGCGCCCGAAGGCGGCTGGCAGGGCATAGGCCATGCGTTCAATGGCAGCGAGCAGCAGGCGGCCGAGTTCCTCAAGCTGGGTTTCAAGCTGGGCTTCGGCGGCGCCGTGACCTTTGAGCCGGCGCGCCAGTTGAGGCGCCTGGCGACGGAACTGCCGCTGGAATCGCTGGTGATGGAAACCGATTCGCCCGACATCCCGCCGCACTGGGTGTACACCACGGCGGCCGAACGCGAGGCCGGAAAGCCGCAGGGCCGCAACGAGCCGGGTGAGCTGCCGCGCATTGCGCAGCAGGTGGCGGAATTGCGCGGCATCAGTGCGGATGCACTGGCGGCCGCCACCACGGCCAATGCCATGCAGGCCTTGCCGGGCCTGAAGGCGTTGCTCGCATGACGGCCATGAAGGCCGCGTCGCTGGCCGGCCTGGCGCCGCTGGTGTCTGGCGGAACACGGCTGCTGATCCTGGGCAGCTTCCCGGGCGCGGCCTCGCTGGCGGCGCAGCAGTACTACGGGCACCCGCAAAACCATTTCTGGAAAATCCTCAAGGCGCTCTGGCCGCCCGGCCCGGCGGACACGGGCCCGGATGGCTACCGGATACGCAGCGAATGGCTGCTGTCCAAAGGCCTGGGCCTGTGGGATGTGTATGCGGCCTGCGAGCGCGAGGGCAGCCTGGACAGCGCGATCCGCAATGCCGAGGTCAACGACCTGGCCGGCCTGCGGCGGCTGTGCCCGGCGCTGGAAGCGATTGCCCACAATGGCGGTGAAAGTTTCAAGCACTCAAAGCACACCTTGGCGCTGGGCCTGCCGGTCTATAAGTTGCCTTCAACCAGCCCGGCGAATGCCTCCTGGAGTTTTGAGCGCAAACTCGTGGCCTGGCGGGAAGTATTTGAAAAACACGGACTGGTTTGATGCAAAGAAAAGACAAGGCCAAGGAAATGGCCCAAGAGAACGCGCCGCGGGAACTGCCTGAAGTCAATTTTTCCGATTTCGGCGATGTGCGCTTTCTGCACCTGGGCACCGAATGGGTGCAGGGTTCCATGCTGCGCGACGCGCCCTATGACATCGAGCTGGAGTATGTGCAGCGCATGATGGCGGGCCTGCTGTTCATGGACGCGGCGGCCATGCCCAAAAAGCACGCCATGCAACTGGGCCTGGGCTCGGCCGCACTCACGAAGTTCTGCTACAAAAAGCTGCGCATGAAGACCACGGCGATTGAAATCAATCCGCAGGTGGTCACGGCCTGCCGGGTCTGGTTCAAGCTGCCGCGCGACGACCTGCGGCTGCATGTGATCGAGGCCGACGCCGCGGCCGAAATCAAAAAGCCCGCCCACCAGGGCACGGTGGATTTGCTGCATGTGGACCTTTACGACCACGAGGCGGCCGCACCGGTGCTGGACAGCGCCGATTTTTATGAAGACTGCCGCGGCCTGCTGGCCGAGAACGGCGTGATGACGGTGAACCTGTTCGGCCGCGATTCCAGCTATGTGCAGTCGCTGACCAAAATCGCCGAAGCCTTCGGCCCCGAGGCGGTATGGGCCTTCACGCCGACGCGCGAAGGCAACACCGTGGTGCTGGCCCAACAGGAGCCCACCCGGCCCGAACGCGCCGCGCTCTTGCAGCAGGCCGGCGTGATCGAATCACGCTGGGACCTGCCGGCCAAAAAGTGGCTGCGGTTGTTCAAGCCAGTGGCTTGATGCTCCCGTGACGCTACTGGTAAAAGCCGCAATGGATGGGGTACAGTGCCACCCATGAGCGCCGCGACCCATACCAAGCCCCATCGTGACACGCATGCGAAAAGAGGCCATACCGGCCCCCTGGACTGGCGCATCCTGGTGGAGTGGCTGGGCGAGGACGGCGTGATCAGCGCCACCGAGGCGCAGCGCACGATTGCGCGCTGCTCGCAGGTGCAAAGCGCGCAGCCGCCGCTGATGCGGCTGGCCAGTGTGGGCATGACGCGCGTGGCCGATGGCAAACCGCTGGATATCGAAACCATGTCGCAGTGGCTGGCGGGGCGGGCGGGCCTGGCCTACCTGCGCATAGACCCGCTCAAGGTCGACGTGGGCAAGGTGGCCGACACCATGTCGGCCATGTATGCCGAGCGCCACAAAGTGCTGCCGGTTCAGGTCACACCCAGCGAGGTGGTGATCGCCACCTCCGAGCCCTTCATCACCGACTGGGTGCAGGAAGTCGAGCGCCAGGCCAAACGCAGCGTGCGCCTGGTGGTGTCCAGCCCGCAGGACATCACCAAGTTCACGGCCGAGTTTTTCGCCCTGGCCAAATCGGTCAAGGCCGCGATCAAGTCGGGCAGCGGGTCGGGCTCGGCGAGTTTCGAGCAGCTGGTGGAGCTGGGCAAGAGCAACAAGCAGCTGGACGCCAACGACCAGGGCGTGGTGCAGGTGGTGGACTGGCTCTGGCAATACGCCTTCGACCAGCGCGCCAGCGACATCCACCTGGAGCCGCGCCGCGAGCAGGGGGTGATCCGCTTTCGCATCGACGGCGTGCTGCACCCGGTTTACCAGTTGCCCATGGGCGTGCACAACGCGATGACGGCGCGAATCAAGCTGCTGGGCCGCATGGACGTGGTGGAAAAGCGCCGCCCGCAGGACGGCCGCATCAAGACGCGAAACCCGCGCGGCGATGAAGTCGAAATGCGGCTGTCGACCTTGCCCACGGCCTTCGGCGAAAAAATGGTGATGCGGATTTTCGATCCCGACACCACGGTGAAGAACCTCGACGCGCTGGGCTTTTCGCAGCACGACGCCGACCGCTGGGAATCGCTGGTCAAGCGGCCGCACGGCATCATCCTGGTCACCGGGCCGACCGGCTCGGGCAAGACGACCACGCTGTATTCCACGCTCAAGCGCCTGGCCACCGAAGAGGTCAATGTCAGCACGATCGAAGACCCGATCGAAATGATTGAGGCCTCTTTCAACCAGACGCAGGTGCAGGCGCACCTGGATTTTGATTTCCCCGAAGGCCTGCGCGCGCTGATGCGGCAGGATCCGGACATCATCATGGTCGGCGAAATCCGCGACCTGCAGACGGCCGAGATGGCGGTGCAGGCCGCGCTCACCGGCCACCTGGTGTTCAGCACGCTGCACACCAACGATGCGCCGTCGGCGGTCTCTCGCATGATGGAACTGGGTATCCCGGCTTACCTGATCAACGCCACCATGCTGGGCGTGCTGGCCCAGCGGCTGGTGCGCACCATGTGCCCCAGCTGCCGCGAGCCCGACGAGGAAGCCGCGCGCGAAACCCTGGCCGAGCTGGTCAAGCCCTGGCAGATCAGCGGGAGCTACCGGCCCTACAAGCCGGTGGGCTGCGTGGACTGCCGCATGACGGGTTTCCGCGGGCGCATGGGCTTGTATGAATTGCTGACGGTGACCGAGGGCTTCAAGGAAAAGGTCTCCAAGGAGCCCAACATCGACGCGCTGCGCCGCCAGGCGATCAGCGAAGGTATGCGCCCGCTTCGGCTGGCCGGCGCGCTGAAGGTGGCCGAGGGGCTGACCACCATCGAGGAAATTCTCGCCTCCACCCCACCTTTATCCTGAGAGCCCGTTCGCGGCCTTAAGGCGGCCCCTATTTTGGCCGTAAAGGGTGCAGCCACTTCGGGTTTTTACTGCTTTCCCGGCGCTCTGCTGATATGTAAGCAAGAGGTAAGCCCGAAGATAAATGAAAGGTAAGTGAAAGCCACATGCCCATGTCGGGGGATTGAATGCACAATCCAGCGATTCTTTCTTTTACTTTTATGTATGTATTGAGGAGACAGCCGTGAATATCAAGAGTCAAAAGGACTTTTTCTCCGGCCTCATGTTCATGGGCGTCGGCGTGGCGTTCGCATGGGGGGCTACCACCTACAACGTGGGCGAGGGCGCCCGCATGGGACCCGGCTACTTCCCGCTGATGCTGGGCGTGCTGATGGCCATTCTGGGCGCGGCCATCACCTTCAAGTCACTGGTCGTGGAAGCCGTCGGCGGCGACAAGATCGGTAAATGGGCCTGGAAGCCGCTGGCCTTCATCATCCTGGCCAATTTGATCTTCGGCGTGCTGCTGGGCGGCCTGCCCAGCATCAAGCTGCCCCCGATGGGCATGATCGTGGCCATCTACGCGCTGACCTTTGTTTCCAGCATGGCTGAAACCGGCTGGAAAGTGAAAAACACCTTCATCCTTGCGACCGTGTTGGCCATCGGCAGCTACCTCGCCTTTGTCGTCCTGCTCAAGCTGCAGTTCCCGGTGTGGCCTTTCTTCATCGGCTAAGGAGATATAAAAAATGGATCTGATTACCAATCTCTCGCTGGGTTTCGGCGTGGCGTTCACGCCGATCAACCTGGTGTATGCCTTTATCGGCTGTCTGCTGGGCACGCTGATCGGCGTGCTGCCGGGCATCGGCCCCGTGGCCACCATCGCCATGCTGCTGCCGGCCACTTATGCCTTGCCCCCGGTGTCGGCGCTGATCATGCTGGCCGGTATTTACTACGGCGCCCAGTACGGCGGCTCCACCACCGCCATCCTGGTGAACCTGCCGGGCGAGTCCTCGTCGGTGGTGACCTGTATCGACGGCTACCAGATGGCGCGAAAAGGGCGGGCCGGGCCCGCGCTGGCCGCGGCCGGCTTGGGTTCTTTCTTCGCCGGCTGCGTGGGTACCCTGATCCTGGCGGCTTTTGCGCCACCCCTGACTGAACTGGCCTTCAAGTTCGGCCCCGCCGAATACTTTGCGCTGATGGTGCTGGGCCTGATCGGCGCCGTGGTGCTGGCTTCGGGTTCGCTGCTCAAGGCCATCGCGATGATCGTGATGGGCCTGCTGCTGGGCCTGGTCGGCACCGACGTGAACTCCGGCGTCGCGCGTTTCAGCTTTGACGTTCCCGAACTGACCGACGGCATCGGCTTTGTGACCATCGCCATGGGCGTGTTCGGCTACGGTGAAATCATCAGCAACCTGGCACAGCCCGAACACGAACGTGAAGTGTTCACCGCCAAGGTTTCCGGCCTGTTCCCGACCAAGCAGGACTTCAAGGACATGACGCCCGCTGTGCTGCGCGGCACCTTCCTGGGCTCGGCGCTCGGCATCCTGCCCGGCGGTGGCGCCTTGCTGGCGGCCTTCGCGGCCTATGCGCTGGAAAAGAAAATCAAGATGAAGAAGGGCGAAGTGCCTTTCGGCCAGGGCAATATCCGCGGTGTGGCCGCCCCCGAGTCGGCCAACAACGCCGGCGCGCAGACCTCCTTCATTCCGCTTCTGACGCTGGGCATCCCGCCCAACGCCGTGATGGCCCTGATGGTGGGCGCGATGACGATCCACAACATCCAGCCCGGCCCGCAGGTCATGACCAGCAACCCCGAACTGTTCTGGGGCCTGATCGCCTCGATGTGGATCGGCAACGCCATGCTGATCATCCTGAACCTGCCGCTGATCGGCATGTGGATCAAGCTGCTGACCGTGCCTTACCGCTACCTGTTCCCGGCGATTGTGCTGTTCTGCGCGATCGGCGTGTATTCGACCAACAACAACACCTTCGACGTCTGGATGGTGGGCATCTTCGGTGTGATCGGCTACATGTTCGTCAAGCTCGGCTGCGAACCGGCTCCCCTGCTGCTGGGCTTCATCCTGGGACCCATGATGGAGGAAAACCTGCGCCGTGCCCTGCTGCTGTCGCGCGGCGACTGGAGCGTGTTTGTCACGCGTCCGCTGTCGGCCGGCCTGCTGGGCGCCGCCCTGCTGCTGCTGATCATCGTGCTGCTGCCCTCGGTGAAGAACAAGCGCGAGGAAGCCTTCGTCGAAGACTGATCGCGAACCCCGGGGCCTCGGCCCCATTCGGTACAAAAGGCACCTTGGGTGCCTTTTGTTTTGCCCGTTGCAAGCGCAGTCGCCCTGAAAAATCGTTGCACAATGGTGAAATGAAACGTAAACATATCATTCACCTCGCGGCAGTTTTTACCTCGGTTTTGGCGGCCGCCTTCGCGGGTTCCGCCACGGCCCAGACCTATCCCTCCAAGCCGATCCGCATGATCGTGCCTTTCCCGGCCGGCGGCGCGACCGACATCCTGGCGCGTGCGCTGTCGCAAAAACTCGGCGAAAAAATCGGCCAGTCGGTGATCGTCGACAACCGGCCGGGCGCGGGCGGCACCATAGGCGCCGACACCGCCTCGAAGTCGCCGGCGGACGGCTACACCTTGCTGCTGGCCACTTCGAGCACGCACAGCATAGGTCCGGCCATCAACCCGAAAATTCCCTACAACGCGGATACCGACTTCACGCCCATCGCCTACGTGGCGAGCTCGCCCAACGTGGTGCTGGTGCCCAATTCCTCGCCGTCCAAAAACATGCGGGACTTCATAGACCACGCGCGCAAGAACCCGGGGCGGCTGAACTATGCCTCCAGCGGAAACGGCACCATCGTCCATCTGACGAGCGAGTACTTCAAGGCCCAGTCGGGCACCTTCATCCTGCACATTCCCTACCGCGGCACGGCGCTGGCCATGCCGGACCTGATCAGCGGCAAGGTCGACGTGCTCTTCGACTCCTTTGTGACCGGCATGCCCCATGTGCGGGACGGCAAGCTGCGCGTGCTCGCGGTCACCACGCTCAAGCGCACCTCGCTGGCGCCCGAGTTGCCGACGGTGGCGGAAACCCTGCCGGGCTTCGAGTCGGTCACCTGGTTTGGCGTGTACGGCCCCAAAGGCCTGCCGCAAGACCTCGTTGGCAAGGTCAACCAGGCGATCAACGCCGCGCTGGCCGATGCCGACGTGAAGGATCGTTTCGCCCGGCTGGGCGCCGAGCCCACGGGCGGCACGCCTGCGGCCTTTGCCGCCATGGTCAAGACGGATACCGCCAAGTGGAAGAAAATCATTGCCGAGCGGAAAATTACCGCGGATTGAGTCAGATTCATCCGCAGATTGATTCATCCGCAGATTTCGCAGATTAAAGAGAGGCGAGACGCAGGAGCTTTTACAACGATGGGTACAGCTATGGCCATCCTTGGCGAACCTGAATATGCGTTTCCAAAGCCCGCGTTCCAAATACAGGCACCTTGTTTTCAATCTGCGTAAATCTGCGAAATCTGTGGATATGAATTCTTCTGCGGATGGCGCAGACGTCCGCCCCTGCTTTGCCTCGCCTTCAACAGCCAGTCCAACA
The DNA here is from genome assembly GCF_056402935.1 of Polaromonas sp. P3_B1. Classification (NCBI taxonomy): domain Bacteria; kingdom Pseudomonadati; phylum Pseudomonadota; class Betaproteobacteria; order Burkholderiales; family Comamonadaceae; genus Polaromonas; species Polaromonas sp. P3_B1. Next base: position 15,095 of record NZ_JBFUGK010000022.1, on the reverse strand, counting down.
TGAACTTCAATTTCAGCAATCCCTACACCTCCACCCGCCTGCCGCTGTTCGCGCGTAACGTCGTCTCGACCTCGCATCCGCTGGGCGCGCAGGCCGGACTGCGCATGCTGCTCAAGGGCGGCAACGCGGTGGACGCGGCCATCGCGGCTGCGGCTGCCATGACCATCGTCGAGCCCGTGAGCAACGGCCTGGGCAGCGACGCCTTCTGCATTTTGTGGGACGGCAAGGAACTGCACGGCCTCAATGGCTCGGGCCGCGCGCCGCAGAGCTGGACGCCGGAATACTTCCAGCGCAAATACGGCGCGGACGCGGCCACGCCGCCCAAGCGCGGCATGGATTCCGTCACGGTGCCGGGCGCGGTCGCAAGCTGGGTGGCGCTGAGCGAGCGTTTCGGCAAGCTGCCGTTTGCCGACCTCATGGAGCCGGCCGTGGAGATCGCCGAGCGCGGTTACCTGCTGCCCACGGTGGTGCAGCAGAAGTGGGCGGCCGCGACCAGCGAGCTGAAGTCGCAGCCGGGTTTTGCGCAGTCCTTCCTGCCCTGGGGCCGCGCGCCGAATGTGGGCGAGTTGTTCCAGTTCAAGGCCGCGGCCAAAGCGCTGCGCGCCATCGCCGAGACCAAGGGCGCGGCCTATTACGGCGGCGCCATTGCCCAGGCGATTGAAAAGTTCTCGGCGCAAAACGGCGGCAGCATCACCGCAAAAGATTTTGAAAGCTACAAACCCGAATGGGTCAAGCCGATAGGCAAGGATTACCGCGGCTATACCCTGCACGAGATCCCGCCCAACGGCCAGGGCATTGCCGCGCTGATCGCGCTGGGCATCCTGGACAAGTTCGACGTGGCGGGCATGCCGGTCGATGGCGTGGATTCGCAGCATTTGCAGATCGAAGCCATGAAGCTGGCCTTTGCCGACACCTACAAGTACGTGGCCGAGCCTTCGTCAATGGCGGTGACGGCCGAGCAAATGCTCGATGACAGCTACCTCGCATCCCGTGCCAAACTCATCGACATGAAAAAGGCACAGGACTTTGGCGCGGGCAACCCGGTCAAGGGCGGCACGATTTACCTCACGGCGGCCGACGAAGACGGCATGATGGTGAGCTTCATCCAGAGCAACTACATGGGCTTCGGCTCGGGCTGCGTGGAGCCCGAGTTCGGCATCAGCCTGCAAAACCGCGGCCACGGCTTCAGCCTGCAGCCGGGCGCCAACCAGGTCGCGCCGGGCAAGCGGCCCTTCCACACCATCATCCCCGCCTTCCTCAGCAAGGACGGCCAGCCGGTGATGAGCTACGGCGTGATGGGCGCCAACATGCAGCCCCAGGGCCACATGCAGACGCTGGTGCGCATGCTGGATTACGGCCAGAACCCGCAGGCCGCGTGCGATGCGCCGCGCTGGCGCTATAACGCGGGCATGGAGATCAATGTCGAGGCCGCCATGGACGCGCGCACCGTGCAGGGCCTGACCGAGCGCGGCCACCGCGTGGAAGTCATCAACGACTCCTACCAGGACTTCGGCGCCGGCCAGTTCATCTGGCGCGCCGGCAACCCCAAGACCGAAGGTTATGTGGCTGCCAGCGATGCGCGGCGCGACGGCCAGGCCGTGGGTTTTTAAGCGACCGTTTTGAGCAGCCCACCCCACACCGCCGCCAAAAGCCTCGCGCCCGGCCTGCTGCTGGCCACCTTCGGCGCCATCGCCTTCAGCGGCAAGGCCATCATCGTCAAGCTGGCCTATCGCTACGGTGTGGACGCCGTCACGCTGATCATGTACCGCATGCTGTTCGCGCTGCCCATCTTCGCCGTGATGGCCTGGTGGGCCAGCCGCGGCAAGGCGCCGCTCACGCGCAAGGACTGGCTGGGCGTGCTGTGGCTGGGTTTCACGGGCTACTACCTCGCGAGCTTTCTCGACTTCGCCGGGCTGGCCTACATCAGCGCTTCGCTCGAACGGCTGATCCTGTACCTCAACCCGACCCTTGTGTTGCTGCTGGGCCTGGTGATGTACAAGCGCCGCGTCAGCGCGCCGCAGGTCATCGGCATGGCCATCAGCTATTGCGGCGTGGTGCTGGTGTTCGGCCACGAGATCACTTTGCAGGGCTCGGATGCCGCCTTGGGGGCGCTGCTGGTGTTCCTGAGCGCGGTCAGCTATGCGCTCTACCTGGTCTACAGCGGCGAGATGGTCAGGCGCCTGGGCTCGCTGCGCCTGGTGGGGCTGGCCACAACGGTGGCGTGCCTTTGCTGCCTGCTGCAGTTTGTGCTGCTGCGGCCCATGAGCGCCGCCCTGGTGGCGCCCGAGGTGATCTGGTTGTCAGTGCTCAATGCCACGCTGTGCACCGCCGCGCCGGTGCTCATGGTGATGATGGCCATCGAACGCATAGGCGCGGGCATGGCCGCGCAGACCGGCATGGTGGGCCCCATGTCCACCATCCTGATGGGGGTGCTGATTTTGGGCGAACCGTTTACGGCCTGGGTGGCGGCCGGGACGGTGCTGGTGATCGCCGGGATTTTCGTTTTTACCCGAACGAGATAGGCCCCCACGGTCGCTCACTTCGTGTAGCTCCCTGCCCCCCGGGGGGCGCAGCGCCTGTGGCCTGGCAAAGCCAGTTCCGCGGCCCCTGCTGGTGAAGATAAAACCCCCATGCTTGCCCACTGCGTGTAGCCGCTGTCCCCCGAGGGGGCCGCTGCGCCTGCGGCCTGGCCCTTCGACCCTTCGACAAGCTCAGGACAGGCCAAGCTCAGAACAGGCCAGGGCCGGTTCGCGGCCCTTGCAGACCTGAAGGGGCGCCGCGCTTTTTATGGCGATGTCGTGGAGCGTTCGCGCATCTGGGTGAGTGCTTCCCTGACCCTGTCCAGGGGGACGCTCCAGTCGTCGGTTGTTTCCTGCCTGAACAGGCGCGCGCTGGGATACCAGGGGCTGTCTTCGCGCTTGAGCAGCCAGCGCCAGTCCGGCGCATGGGGCACCAATATCCAGACTGGCTTTCCCAGGGCGCCCGCCAGGTGTGCGGTGCTTGTGTCCACGGTGAGGACAAGGTCCAGTGTGGAAATCAGGGCGGCGGTATCCGCGAAGTCCGCCAGTTCCGTGCCGAAAAATGTGACGCGGCCGTCGGCCTTGAGGGCCGCCGCATCGGCTTCGCGCAGCTCGGGCTGAAGGCAAACGGCCTTCATGCCATGCGGCAAGGCGCGCACAAACTGGCTCATCGCGATGGACCGCTGGTGGTCGCGCTTGTGCGCGGGATTGCCGGAACACACGATGCCTATGCGCGGGGCTGGCATGCCGAGCTGGTCCATGCGCTTGCGCCAGCGTTCCGCGCGATCCGGCGCGGCCTGCAGGTAGGGCGTGGGTGAGGTCACGATTTCCCGGGTGTGCAGGCCCAGTGCGAGCGGAAGGCTCATCAGGGGACAGTGCAGGTCAAACGCCGGCAGGGGCTGGCCGTCCTCAACGACGAGTGCATCCGCAGCCAGGCCTGACAGCAGGCCGCCAAGGCCGCGTTGCACCTGCAGCACCACGCGCGCACCCAGGGCGGCGACGTCGGCCGCATAACGGCAGAACTGCAGGGTGTCGCCAAGGCCGTATTCCGCATGGAGCAGGACGGTCTTCCCCGCGATCGACTCGCCGCCGGCCCAACGCGGCTGGGTAAAGTGGCGGTCGTAGCTGCCGTGGCTCACCTTGGCGCGCCATTCCCAGCCCTGCCAGCCCTTTTCATAGTCGCCCAGCAGCAGGCTTGCGAAACCCAGGCCCCAGTGCGCCGGGGCATTGCCGGGATCTATTTCCAGGATCGCCTGGTAACGTGCAATCGCCTTGTCGTACTGGCCCTCATATGACACATCCGTCATGAAGTCGAAGCTTGGCTGAAGCCGCAAGACCTCGCGAAGGTGTGAGCTGGCCAGGCGCATGTCGCCCCCGTCCTGGGCCAGGGTCGCCAGCATGAAATGCGCGTCGAACTGGGTGGGGTCCAGTGCCAGTGCCTGTTCCAGCGCCTGTTGCGCCTGCTGGGCATTCCCTTGTTCGCTCAGCACGTAACCGAGGTTGACGAAGGCGGCGGCATCTTGCGGGTCCGCCAGGGTGGCGGCGCGGTAACGCAAACCGGCTTCGTGCAGATTGCCCGCGGCCAGCAAGGCGTTGCCTTGTTTTTTCAGTTCGGCCGAAGTGGCTGCGTTTGCAGGGGGCAGCGCCCGTTCAGCCGCAGCGCTGCGCTCTTTCCCCTGTTGTTGTGGTTTGCCCAGCCAGCTCCAGAATCCCATACCGCCCTTCATACCAAGGTTCATTCCGCACTTCGGCCCGCCGTGAGCCGTGGCTGGCTTTGTACCTTATTTTTTGGCCGGCACTTTTCCCGCGGGCGCCTGTGCCGTCGGCCGGCGGTTCGTGCCGCTGATGCGTTGCGCCACCGTGACGGACGGCTGGCCCGCATAGGCATCGAGCCGGGTTCCCATGGCTTGTTCGAGCTGGTTCAAACGGGTTTGTGCCGGCGGGTGCGTGCTCAGCGACAGCGCGAACAGCGCGTCGTCGGGCGCGGCGGTGCGCAGTTGCTGCAGCACCGCGACCAGGCCGTAGGGGTCGAAGCCGGCGCGCGTGGCCAGAGCCACGCCGGTGCGGTCGGCGTCGAACTCATCCTGCTGGTCCAGGCCCTTGGTGTACATGTTCTTGCCCAGCGCCAGCAATTGCGAAGACACCATGCCGCCCAGGTCGTTCTTGAGTTGCGAGCTGATGACCTGGGTCAGCAGGCCGGCGCGCGCGGTCTTGTTCATCGCGATCAGGTGGTGCTTGGCGGTGACGTGGGTGATCTCGTGGGCCAGGATGCCGGCCAGCTCGCCTTCATCGGCCACGCGGTCTATCAGGCCCTTGGTGACGAAGACATAACCGCCCGGCGTGGCGAAGGCATTGAAGCCCGGGTCGTCGAGGATGGCGAAAGTCCAGGGCAGGTCGGGGCGCGAGGACTGCAGGGCAATCCAGCGGCCCAGCTGGTTGATGTAGCGCTGCATGGCCACGTCGGGATAAAGCGGCTTGCTGCCCAGCAGCACGGCGGCCAGCTGCTGGCCGATCTGGATTTCGCGCGGCTCGTCGATCTGGTCCAGCGACTGCGACAGCAGCTTGAACAGGTCGCCGCCCTGGGCGGCTTGCTGGCCGCCCGGCGTAAGGCTGGCGCCCAGCAGCGCACCGGCCAGGCCCGAGGCCGTGTTGGGCTGTGCCGGCGCCGGCTGCGCGGGTTGGTTGGGGCGTATCAGCGACTGGAACAGGCCGCCCAGGGCCTTGCCGGCATCCTGGGCCTGGGCGCTGAAAGGCAGCAGGCCGGCCAGCAGGGCCAGTGCGAAGGCCGCCTGGCGTGCCGGTGCTCCCAGCGTTTGGAAATGATGAAGATTCATGGCGAGGCCTCTTGTCTTGTGTGTTCTTGTGTGTGCTTTTCAGCGGCCGTACTGCTCGGCCGGGGCACCGCTGGGCGAAGCGGCCGGTGGCGGCGCGGGTGTGGGCAGCGGCTCGACTTGCCGGCTGTTCAGCGAAGCGCTGCCGGCGAACTGCCGGGCCTGCGCGGCGCTGGCACGGTTGGCGTCGGCCTGCGCCACGGCCGCGAGGTTGGGCTGCGCGTTGGCCAGGTCTTCGGCGCCCAGGCCGCGTATGCCGACGGTGGAGGTGGACACGGTGCTGGAAGGCGCCTGCGCGCTGCCCTTGTTGAAAAAGCTTGAGAGGCTGCGCAGCGCGCCGCCGGCGGCGCCGCCCGAGGAGGCGCTGGCCGAGGTGATGTCGAACATGTGGACCCAGCCGCTGGTGCCGTCGGCCATGCGCACCTTGATCCAGGCGCCCTGGCGCTCGCTGAGCCGTGTGACCGATGTCTGGACCGGCAGCGGCGCGAGGCTGCGGGCCGAGTCGCCGGGCGCATCGCGCAGTTGCGACTCGCGTTTGATCAGAACCGCCTCGCCCTGCGGCTGGGCCTGTGCCGGGGCACTCAAAGCCACCAGCACTGTGAGCACGGGAGCGATAACCATCCCCGCCTGTATTTTGTATTTACTCAGTATCATGAGCCGCTCTCCCCCGTGGTTGTAATGAGGAATTATTATGGATTTGGGTATTGCAGGCAAATGGGCGCTGGTGTGCGGCGCAAGCAAAGGTTTGGGACTGGGCTGCGCGCAGGCGCTGGTGCGCGAGGGCGTGCATGTGCTGATCGTGGCGCGCGGCGAGCCAACGCTGAAGGCCGCAGCCGACAAGCTCATGGCGGATACGGGCAAACCCTCGGGCACCAGTGTGCAGTACGTTGCCGCCGACATCACCACGGTTGAGGGGCGCGCCGCCGTCTTCGCCGTGCGCAAGGACTTCGACATCGTGGTGACCAATGCCGGCGGCCCGCCCCCCGGCGACTTCCGCGACTGGGACCGCGACGCCTGGATCAAGGCGGTGGACGCCAACATGCTGACGCCCATCGAGCTTATCAAGGCCACGGTCGACGGCATGGCGGCGCGCGGCTTCGGGCGCATCGTCAACATCACCTCGAGTTCGGTCAAGTCGCCCATCGATATCCTGGGCCTGTCCAACGGCGCGCGCAGCGGCCTGACCGGCTTTGTCGCCGGCGTGGCGCGCAGCAAGCTCGCGGCCCAGGGTGTGACCATCAACAACCTGCTGCCCGGCGCCTTTGACACCGACCGCCTGCGCGGCACCATGAGCGGCGCCGCGCAAAAAAGCGGCCAGCCGCTGGAAGCCGTCATGGACGCGCGCCGCAAGAACATCCCGGCCCAGCGCTTCGGCACGCCCGAAGAGTTCGGCGGGATCTGCGCCTTCCTGTGCAGCACGCATGCCGCCTATATGACGGGGCAGAACGTGCTGGCCGACGGCGGGGCCTATCCAGGTACCTACTGAGCTTTGCGTTTTGAGCCTGGACTACCTCCACTTCGACTACGCGGAAGGCGATGACGGCTCAGGCACGCTGGAGGCCATGGCCTCCACCTGGCCCGAACATGTGCCTTCCGTGCATGCCGAAGTCGTGCAGGTGCTGGCCTGGGCCCACGCGGCATTCCCGGGCCGGCGCGGCCCGCTGGAGGACGGCTTTGACTGGGACTACGACCTGCACGGCATGCGCGAGCTGACGGCGCCCGAGGCCTTGCTGTACGACGAGGCGACAGGGCGCCTGGCGGTGCAGCCCGGCGCGCCCGGCAAGGCCCGGCACACCTTGACCCTGACGCTGAGCGGCAACGCCGGCTTCTGCGAAGCCTTCCGGCAACAGTTCGGCCAGGACTGAGCGCGATGTGTGCCAAGTTAGCGTTAACATCCGGGCATGAAATCACCCTCTGAGACGCTGCGCAAAGCCAAGCGCGCCCCGCGCCCCGGAACCGGCGGCATCACCCTCAGCGACGTGGCCAGCCTGGCCGGCGTGTCGGCCATCACGGTGTCGCGCGCGCTCAACACACCGGCGGCAGTGTCGCCGGAAACCCTGGAGCGCGTGCGCAGCGCAATTTCGCGCAGCGGCTATGTGCCCAACCTGGTGGCCGGCGGCCTGGCGTCCAACCGCAGCCGGCTGGTCGCGGCGCTGGTGCCCACCATCGCCGGACCGGTGTTCCTGGAGACCATCCAGGCGCTGACCGACGCGCTGGCCGAAGCCGGCTGCCAGTTGATCCTGGGGCAAAGCGGCTACAGCGGCGCGCGCGAAGATGCGCTGATAGACGCCATCGTCGGCCGGCGCCCCGACGGCATCGTGCTGACCGGCATCATGCATTCGCCGGAAGGGCGCAAGCGGCTGCTGGCGTCCGGCATTCCCATCGTCGAGACCTGGGACATCACGCCCACGCCCATCGACATGATCGTGGGTTTTTCACAGGAGAAAGCCGGCGCTGAAGTGGCCGACTACCTCTACCGCAAGGGTTATCGCAAGCCGGCGCTGATCACCGCCGACGACCAGCGGGCCATGCTGCGGCGCACGGGCTTTGAGCAGCGCTTCGCGGCGCTGGGTGTGCCCGCGATCCCGGCCTGCACGGTGCCCGCACCCTCGTCGCTGGCCAACGGGCGTTCGGGTTTCGCGCAGCTGTGGGCCGAGCATGGCCAGACCGATGTGGTGTTCTGCGGCTCGGACGTGATCGCACAGGGCGTGATCACCGAAGTGCAGGCCATGGGCCTGTCAGTTCCCGGCGACGTGGCGGTCATGGGCTTTGGCGACATGCCTTTCGCGGCCCACACCCACCCGGCGCTCAGCACGGTGCGCATAGACGGCACCTCCATCGGCCGCCAGGCCGCACGTTTTATCCTGGACCGCGTGGAGGGCCTGGACCCCGGCCCCAAGGTACGCGACCTCGGGTTTTCCATAGTCGAAAGAGCCAGCGCCTGACTTGACGGGCCTCGTTTTGCTCACTAACATCCTGATTTGTTAGCGCTAACATAAATAAAACACCAGCGCAGAAATGAAAAGCTCGCACCCGCCGGAGGGTGGGGCGGGTCAAACAGTCAATACAGGAGACAAAAGGATGAGCACTCACTTCACCCGCCGCAAGGCGCTGGGCGGCCTCGGCGGCCTGGGTCTTTCGGCGCTTGCCGCGGGCTCGCCGCTGCGCGCCATGGCCGCCGACATCGCCACACCCGGCTGGCCCACCAAGCCGATTGCCTACATCGTCCCCTTCACACCGGGCGGCTCCACCGACGTGATCGGCCGCACCCTCTCGCAAAAACTGTCTGACACCCTGGGCCAGCCCATGGTGGTGGACAACAAGCCCGGCGCGGCCGGCGCCGTCGGCGCCACCTACGTCGCCAAGGCCAAGGCCGACGGCTACACCTTGCTGGGCGGCACCATCAGCACCCACGCCATCAATGCCAGCCTCTACAAAAACCTGCCCTACGACCCGGTGAAGGATTTCGAGCCGGTTTCACTGGTGGCCATGCTGCCCAATGTGCTCATCGTCAATCCGGCGCTGGGCCTGAACTCGGTGGCCGACCTGGTGGCGTTGCTCAAGCGCGACCCGAGCAAGCGCTATTTCGCCTCTTCGGGGGCCGGCACCTCCACGCACCTGGCCGGCGAGATGTTCGCCGAGCTGATCGGTGTGCCTCTCTCGCACGTGGCTTACAAGGGCACGCCGCCCGCGATGATGGACGTGGTAGCCGGCCAGGTGCCTTTCATGTTCGACCAGATGACGGCCGCTGTGTCGCTGGTGCAGGCCGGCAAGCTCAAGTTGCTGGCCGTGACCACCGGCAAGCGCATCGCGCTGGCGCCGGAGCTGCCCACCATGATCGAGTCGGGCATTCCCAAGTTCGAGATGTCATCCTGGCAGGCGGTGTACGCGCCCAAGGGCACACCCAAGCCCATCGTGCAGCGCCTCAATGCCGAGATCACCAAGATTCTGAAAACACCCGACGTGGTCGCCAAGCTGCACGACCAGCTCGGCATGGAAATCATCGCCAGTTCACCTGACGAACTCGCCGCCCATATGAAAACCGAAATCGCGCGCTGGGCCGAACTGGTCAAGAAATCCGGAGCCACGGCAAGCTGACACATGAGAAACAAAGACATTCGCATCACACACGCCCGCGTCACGCCCATCGCTTTTCGCGACGGGCCGCTGCTCAACGCCAGCGGCATCCACGAACCCTGGGCCCTGCGCAGCATCATCGAGCTTGAAACCTCCGACGGCCGCCTCGGTATCGCTGAAACCTACGGCGACGCGCCCATGCTGCTGGCGCTGGAGCAGGCGCGTCCCCTGGCTGTCGGCCTTTCGCCTTTTGACCTCAACGTGATGGAGCAGCGCGTGCGCGCCAGCATCAAGCCGGGGCAGGGCGGGGGCGTGCAGTTTGAACTGGCGCCTGGATCCCACACCGCCAAAAACGCCGAGAAAGTCATCAGCGCGCTTGAAGTCGCCATGCTGGACTTGCAGGGCCAGCTACTGAACCTGCCGATCTGCGACTTGCTGGGCGGCGCGGTGCGCGACGCCGTGCCTTACAGCGCCTACCTGTTCTACAAATATGCCGAGCATGTCGACAAGCCCTATGCGCCCGACGCCTGGGGCGAGGCGGTGACGCCCGAGCAGCTCGTCAAGCAGGCGCAGGCCATGGTCGACCAGTACGGCTTTAAAAGCATCAAGCTCAAGGGCGGCGTGTTCACGCCGGCTGAGGAGATCGCCGGCATCAAGGCCTTGCGTAAAGCCTTCCCGACGCACCCGCTGCGCCTGGACCCGAACGCCAACTGGTCGCTGCAGACCAGCATTGACGCCGCGCCTGAGCTCGACGAGCTGCTTGAGTATTACGAAGACCCAACGCCGGGCCTGGAGGGCATGGCTGAACTGGCCAAACACTGCCGCAGCCCGCTGGCCACCAACATGGTGGTCACCACCATGGATGAATTTCGGCGCAATGCCTCGCTGAACGCGGTGAAGATTTTGCTGTCCGATCACCATTACTGGGGCGGCCTGCGCGCCACGGCCTCGCTGGCGCGCATGTGCGAAGTCTTCGGCATGGGCATGTCCATGCACTCAAACTCGCATCTGGGCATCAGCCTGATGGCCATGACGCATGCGGCGGCGGCCATTCCCAACCTGACCTACGCCTGCGATACGCACTATCCGTGGCAGGAAGAAGAAGTTATCAAGGGCGGCCGCATCAAATTTGAGCAGGGTGCTGTCAGGGTACCGACAGCACCTGGCCTGGGTGTGGAACTCGACCCGGCCAAACTGGTCGAACTGCACCAACAGTACCTGGCGTGCGGCATACGCAACCGCAATGACCTGGCGCAGATGCGCAAGTACCAGCCGGGGTTTTCCGGCGTGAGCCCGCGTTTTTAAGAGGCCGCCACGAGCCTCGCACTTTTCAGTCCACAGCAACAACGAAGGAGACAAGACCATGACGAAGTTCAAACATTTGATGTCCCGCCTGGGCCTCGGCCTGCGGGCCGCCGGCATCCTTGCGGCGTTCGCAGGCGCGGCCCATGCGGAGCCCGTGACGCTTAACGTCGTCGACGTGGCGGGCAACCTCGCGCTCACGCAGGAAGCGCTGGAAAGTTTTGCGGCCAAGAATCCCAACCTGGTGTCGCGCATCACCTTCACGAAGGCGCCCGCACCCGAGCTGCCCGGAAAAATCCGCGCCATGCAGGCGGCGGGCCGCACCGACATCGACCTGGTGCTGACCGGCACCGATGCACTGGCTGCCGGCATGGCGCTCAATCTCTGGGAGCCCATGCTGCCCGCGCACGCCGCGAAGTTTCCGGGCCTGATGGACAACTACCTGACCAGCGCCCGCAAGATGCAGGATCTCGCCAACGGCCAGGCCATCATGGTGACCTATATGCCCGCAGGCCCCTTGCTTGAGTACAACCCCGACAAGGTCAAGGCGCCGCCCAAGACACCGGCCGAACTGCTGGCCTGGTGCAAGGCCAATCCCAACAAGCTGATCTATGCACGCCCCGCCAACTCAGGCCCGGGCCGCACCTTCCTGATGGGCCTGCCTTATCTGCTGGGCGACAAGGATCCCAAGGAGCCGATGGCCGGCTGGGACAAGACCTGGGCTTACCTCAAGGAACTCAACAGCTGCATCGAGTACTACCCCACCGGCACCGGCGCCGTCATGAAAGAGCTCGGCGAAGGCTCGCGCGACATGACCGTCACGGTCACTGGTTGGGACATCAACCCGCGCGCGCTCGGCGTGGTGCCCAAGCAGTTCAAGGTGGCGGCGCTGAACGGCTTCACCTGGGTCAACGACGCGCACTACATGGCCATGCCCAAGGGCCTGCCCGCCGCGCGCCAGGCGGCAGTGATGGAACTGATGGCCTACCTGCTCAAACCCGAGCAGCAAGCGCTCACCTATGACTCCGGTTACTTCTACCCCGGCCCGGCCGTGAAGAACGTGCCGCTGACCGCCGCGCCGCAAAAGAGCCAGGACATCATCAAGGAATACGGCCGCCCCGAATACGCCGACTGGATCGCCAAACAGCCGCATGCCCAGCCGCTGGATGACAAGGCCATGGTGGCAGCGTTCAAGAAGTGGGATCAGGAAATCGGCTCAGGTAAAGGCAAATAAAAGGATCTTGCTCCCTCTCCCTCTGGGAGAGGGCAGGGGTGAGGGCTAGCGGCCTGCGCAAGAAGCGGTGGATATTTATCGCCGCCGGCCCTCACCCCAACCCTCTCCCAGGGGGAGAGGGGGTAAATAGAACAGGTAATAAAGAGGCCCGCGAGACGGGCATGAAGGTTTCGACATGGTGATGCCAAACACCACGGGGCGGCCCGTGGAAAAAAACGAGTTCAAGCAACTGCGCCTGGAGGGGGTGAGCCGTCAGTTCGGCGGGGCCAATGCGCTGGACCAGCTGTCGCTGACCATAGAGCGCGGCGAGTTCATCGCGCTGCTGGGCCCTTCGGGTTGCGGCAAGTCGACCGCGCTCAACTGCATGGCCGGCCTGCTGCCGCTGTCGGGCGGCAGCATCTGGCTGGATCAGCAACGCATAGACACCTTGCCGCCGGAAAAACGCGGCTTCGGCATGGTGTTCCAGAACTACGCGCTGTTCCCGCACCTTTCGGTCAGCCGCAACGTGGGCTTCGGCCTGAAGATGCGCGGCGTGCCGGCGGCCGAGATCGACAAACGCGTGGCCGCAGCGCTGGACACCGTGCAGCTGCAGGGCCATGCGGACAAACTGCCGGGGCAACTCTCGGGCGGCCAGCAGCAGCGCGTGGCGATTGCGCGCGCCATCGTCATCGAGCCGCCGCTGATCCTCATGGACGAGCCGCTGTCCAACCTCGATGCCAAGCTGCGCATTGAAATGCGTTCCGAGATTCGCCGCATCCACCGCGCCCAGGGCTGCTCCACGGTGTATGTCACGCATGACCAGGACGAGGCGCTGGCCATGGCCGACCGCGTGGTGGTGATGAAGCTCGGCGTGGTGCAGCAGGTCGGCACGCCGCAAGAGGTCTTCGCGCGGCCGGCCACGCTGGATGTGGCGCGCTTCATGGGCTATCGCAATGTGTTGCCCGTTCAGGTGGCACAGGCCAACGGCCTCGGCCTCACCCTGCAAGGGCCTGGCGATATCAGCTTTGCCGGCACGGGGATGGATGCGGCGTCGCTGTTCCACGCCGGGCAGGCCGTGGCGGCGATACGGCCCGACGAAATCGAAATCGGAGACGGCCCGCTCGCCTTCGCCGGCACTGTGGAGACGGCCGAGTACGGCGGCCGCGAATGGCTGCTGCAGGTCAAGACGGCATTTGACGACCTGCTCTACGTGCGCACCTCGCGCGCGGTCGCACCGGGCGACCGGGTCATGCTGTCGGCCCCGCCCGAGCGCGTGCTGGTCTACGCGGGAGAAGCCTGATGAACGCAGTGACCCTGCCTTCGCAAGGCGCTACCCACAGCAAGCCGCCGTTCGACCCGGCGGTGATGCTGGTCGCGCCGGCCGCCGTGGTGATGATCATGTTTTTTGTCTACCCTTTCGCCTACGGCCTGCTGCTGTCCTTCCAGCCGGCGCAGGGCGGGGTGTTCGAAAACTACATCCACTTCTTCCAGACGCAGGACTTGTGGAAGACCATAGGCAACACCATGCAGCTGGCCTTGCCGGCCACGCTGATCAATGTCGGCTTCGCGCTGGCGATTGCCTATGCCACGCGCGTCAAAAGCCCTTACCAGCGCCTGCTGTCCACCCTGCTGGTGGTGCCGCTCACGCTGGGCACGGTGTTGATCGCCGAAGGCATGCTGACCTACTTCGGCCCGCGCGGCTGGCTCGCGCAGGCGCTGCAGTGGCTGCACCTGTATGAGGGCTCCATACGCCTGACGCACAACTACTGGGGCGTGCTGATCTCGCTGGTCATCACCGGCTTCCCGTTCGCCTACCTGCTGATCCTGTCGTACATCACCGGCATAGACCCGGCGCTGCCGCGCGCAGCGGCGACGTTGGGGGCCGACGGCTGGAACCGCTTTCGCTACATCTACCTGCCGCTGCTCACACCCGGCCTGGTCATGGCCTTCTGCCTGAGTTTTGTGCAGGCCTTCTCGGTCTTCCCGTCGGCGGTGCTGCTGGGCTCGCCGGCAGGTACCACGCGCGTGATCGCCATCGCGGCCTACGAAGCGGCCTTTGAGCAATACGACTACTCGCTGGCCTCGGCCGTCGCGATGATCATGGGCATGGCCCAGCTGGCCATCGTTGCCGCCGCGCTGGGGCTGCGCCGGATGTTTTACCGCGGCCCGGTGACCGGGGGCAAGGGATGAGCGCCGCCGCACAACACGATCCCCACCCGCTGCGCGACCGCGCCTGGCGCGCGCTGGTCTGGGGTGTCATCGGTTTTTTCCTGGTCAACGTCGGCCTGCTGATCCTGGCGGTAGCCACCAACTCGGTGGCTACGCGTTGGCTGGGCACCTGGCTGCCCGAGGCCTACACGGTGGGCTGGTATGTGTCGGCCTGGAAGGAGTTCCAGCTCAGCCATGTGCTGGTGGTCACCGTGGTGGTGGTGTTCTCGGTGGTCTTTCTGTCGCTGCTGATCGGCGTGCCTGCCGCTTACACGCTGGCGCGCAAGGACTTTCGCGGCAAGAAGCTGCTCACGCTGCTGTTCCTGCTGCCGCTGATGGTGCCGCCCATCACCTACGGCATTCCGCTGGCCACGGTGATGTACCAGCTGCACCTGGCCGGCACCCTGCCGGGCGTGATCATCGCCAACATGATCCCGGCACTGCCGTTCGTGATTTTGGTGATGACGCCGTTTGTCGAGCAGGTGGATACCAACATCGAATCGGCCGCGCGCGTCTTTGGCGCCAACACGCGGCAGATGTTCATCTACACCCTGGTGCCGTTGCTGGCGCCAGGTGTGCTGGCGGCAGGACTGCTGGTGCTGGTGCGCACGGTGGCGATGTTCGAGCTGACCTTCCTCGTCGCCGGCCCCGACACGCAGACCCTGGTGGTCGCGCTTTACTACGCGGTGTTTGCCGCCGGCGTGCGCGCCGGGCAGTCGGTGGACGCCATGGCCATGATCTACATGGCGATCACGGTACTGTGGCTGCTGATCGCGCTGCGCTTTGTGAACCCGACGCAACTGGTCAGCCGTGTGAAGGAGCATCCGGTCAAGGGTTGATATCTGATGTCTTACCCCCTCTCCCTTTGGGAGAGGGTTGGGGTGAGGGCCAGCGGCGGCAAATATCCCGCCGTTTGTGCATGGGCCGCGGCCCTCACCCCCGCCC